>JAJYBN010000073.1 GCA_021779005.1 Pseudomonadota bacterium | reverse complement strand
CGCGCAGACCCTGGATCATAATCGCTACAGCGAGATCATCATGACCCGCGTGACGATCCCCCTCGGGGAGGACATCGGCTTCCTGCCGGGTACCGAGGAAGAAAAGATGGAGCCCTGGATGGGTGCTCTCATGGACAATCTGGAAGTACTGACACAGTCAGGAGAAGGCGGGGAATGGGGTCGTGCAGCCACCAACGATCTGCTGCGCACCCGTATCAAAATTCGCTCCCTGAACTTCATGCGCGGACGCACCTTCCTGAACCGCTACATCATCGTGGACGAGGCCCAGAACCTGACCCCCAAGCAACTTAAGGCGCTCATAACCAGGGCCGGCCCTGGCACCAAGATGGTCTGCATAGGAAACATCTCACAGATTGATACCCCCTATCTGACCGAAACCACCTCTGGCCTGACCTTTGTGGTAGACCGATTCAAGCAGTGGCCCCATTCCGGCCATATCACACTGCTGCGGGGCGAGCGATCGCGATTGGCCGATTTTGCTTCGGATACCCTATAAACTGACTTGGCAGTTTCATGGACTTGATCTAGAGTGCTGACAACCCGCCCTACCTGTGCTTAAATCATGCGACCCCAAAATCCCTCATTCCCTTGAGGAACGAACGATGAAAAACCAGCAATTTTTTCAGTGGATCCTCTCCATGATGGCAGGTGCAGCAATCGCTACCCTGCCGAGCATGGTTTTGGCTTCCAACTTCCAGCTCACCGAGCAGAGCGTGACCAGCTTAGGCAGTGCGCATGCCGGAGGGGCCGCTTACGCCGATGATGCTTCGACCATCTGGTATAACCCGGCAGGACTTACCCGTCTGAACGAGCCGGAATTTGATGCAGGTTTTAGTCTGATCCGTTTGGGTGCGAATTTCACGCCCACGACAGCCGTTGACGCCACGGGTCAACCACTCACCGGTAACAACGGCGGCAACCCCGGGAAACTCGGAGCCGTGCCTTTCATTTATTACTCCACACCGATAAATGACAAGCTGGACTTCGGCATCGGTCTCGGTGTGCCCTTCGGCCTCGCCACCAGTTACAACGCGAATTCCATCTTCCGTTATCAGGCGATCTATACTTCCGTGAGCGTAGTTAACCTGAACCCGACACTGGCGTATAAATTCACGGATCATTTTTCGGCTGGCTTCGGCGTAGATGTCCAGCGCATGGATGTAAAGCTTACCAATGACATCGATTTTGGTGCAGTGTGCTTCGCAAAAGTCAGTCCCGCCGTTTGCAGCCAGAGCTTTGGATTGGTCCCTCAAGGCCACGACGGCTTCTTCCAAGGCACCGCCAATAACACAGCCATAGGCTACAACTTCGGCGTATTGTGGGACTACGACACAACACGCGTGGGTTTTTCCTACCGCGGACGCATCAAACATGACCTGAGCGGCAGCGCCAGTTTCACCAATGTACCTGCAGTTTTCGCCGGTCAGGGGCTGTTCCAGAGTCAGGGCATCAGCGCGCAATTCACTACACCACAGATCGTTTCCCTGAGCTTGTTCCAGCAACTCAACGACCAGTGGTCGCTGATGGCGGATTGGTCATACACCGGCTGGAGCAGCTTTCAGAACCTGACCATCAATTTCGCCAATCCCAACATGCCGCCGGCCATCGTGCAGGAAGGCCTTTCCAATTCGAACCGCTTCGCCATTGGCCTGAATTACAAATATAACGATGCCTGGACTTTCCGCACAGGCATCGCCCTGGACAAGACCCCGGTGCCGGATCCCACCGCGGCTTCAGCTACCACACCCAACAGCGTGCTCGCCAGCCGTTCTGCGCGTCTGCCGGACGACACCCGCCGATGGCTGGCCTTCGGCGCCAGCTGGCATACCTCCAGTCACAGCCAGTGGGACATCGGCTATGCTCACCTGTTCATCAACAGTCATATCCCTTTTAGCCAGCTGGATGGCAGCAGCGGCGACTATATTGCCGGACAGTTCAATGCCGACGCGGATATCCTGGGCGTCCAATATATATACAAGTTCTAAGTTGAATCTGGCACCAAGTCCTTCGGCTATCAGCCCCCCGCTCGCGGGGGGCTTTTTTTATCTATTCACGACGTAATATGCCTCGCCCCATTGTCTATTTTTCACATGGGAACGGCTGCCGCCACCCGTAAATCAACGTGCCATAATGAAGTTAGGATCATTTAGCCCCCTATAACTACGATTGTGAGTCCTGATTACACCATGCGAAGCAAGCATCTCAAGAAAGCCATCTATTTGCTCATGGTGGGCATACTCACGTTTGCCGATGGCGGAGCTGCGCTAGGGTCTACCACAGATACCGCTGCTTACTCCGGCATGTCCGCGGTGGCGTCCAACGCTGCATTCACGGGCATCTCCGCCAACTACGCCAATAAAACTGCCAATGAATCCAGAAGCGACTTTAACTTGCCCCAGATCGGTATGGCAGGCGCTAACACCCTCTCGCCGGAACAGGAATACCAGATTGGCGTGCAAATCATGAATGAGGCGCGTCAGGCAGGCGTGATCCTGGATGATCCACTGGTGCATGAATACATAGATAATCTTGGCCATGATCTGTCATCCCACAGTGATGACCCGACGCTGCATTTCGAATATTTTGTCGTCAATGATCCAGAGATCAATGCTCTCACGCTCCCTGGCGGATTCATCGGAGTGTTCACCGGACTTTTTCTGGATACCGACAATGAGGATGAATTGGCTGGTGTCATGGCCCACGAAACCAGCCATGTCACTCAGCGTCATATCGCACGTACGGCTGAAGATCAAAAGGATCGCAGCCTGCTCAACATCGCGACTATTCTGGGTGCTATCCTGGTCGCAGCAAACACCGGCGATCCCAATGTGGCTATGGGCACACTTGCCACAGCAGAAGGCTCCATCATCCAGCATCAGATCACATTTACACGCTCGCAAGAGGAGGAGGCTGACCGGGTTGGCATACAGACGCTGGCGCGCGCCGGATTCCCACCCGAGGGCATGATTGATTTCTTCAAGAAGATGCAGAACAACTCCAGTCTCAATGGTTATGACCGCATCCCGGAATTCCTCCTCGATCACCCACAAGATGCGACACGCATGGCCTATCTTCAGGAGCGTGCGCTCAGCATGCATGTACCGCCGCGACCCGACAGCCGCAGCTATGCGCTCATGAAAGCCCGTGTGCGTGCATTGATAAGCAATGATCCCGCCAAGACCATTGAGTTTTTCAAGGAGGGCGCGGCCTCATCTAATGGTTGGGACCAGGACGCCATGCGTTATGGAATAGCGCTTGCTGACATACGAGTGGGTCGAGATATGGACGCCATCAGTATCATGGAACAATTAAGTGATAAATATGCCGATGTGGTGGCATTTCGCATTGGGCTTGCTGATGCACAGATGTCGGCGGGTAATATCCGTGTGGCCAAATCGACCTATAACCAGGCCATGCAATTGTTCCCGGACAGCAAGCCGCTGATCCTGAGTTATGCAAGCGATCTCATCGAAGCAAACCAGCCACAGGACGCAATCAGCCTGCTAATCCCACAGTCATTACAAACCGGTAGGAACCCAGATGTGGTACGCATGCTCGCCAAAGCCTATGACAAGGCTGGCAATTCAGCTGAATCGCACTACTACATGTCAGAATATTATTACATCACCGGCTTACCAGCGGCTGCGGCCGACCAATTGCGCATTGCATTGGCAACACCGGGCATTGACGGCATGCAAAAACAACGTTACAAGGCACGCTTAGAACGTCTGCAGGCCTGGGGGCGTGCCAACCGGCAGTCTCTGGTCACCAAAGACACGCCTGGCTCATGAGTTCACTTTGTCTTTTTAGCTGCTAGTATTAGCAGCCCGCCATTCACAGGAACATCAATGCCTGGTAAATCCGACCGCCTCGGGTGGCAATGGTTATTTTTATGCCTGACGGGACTGGTACTGTTAGTTGGCTGCGCCTCATCACCGCCTGATTACACTACCCAGACCAAGGATCCCTGGGAAAAAATGAACCGGGCGACCTTTGCATTCAACCAGAAATTCGACAAGGCCGTTGCAAGGCCTGTGGCAAAAACCTACGTGCGAGCCGTGCCCCTTCAGGCTCGAAATGGCATACACAACGTTCTCAAAAACCTGGGATCACCGGTTACGATCATCAACGACCTGTTGCAAGGGAAATTTGAATACACACTCAAGGATACCGGCCGGTTCCTGATCAATAGCACCGTAGGCCTATTGGGTTGGTTCGATGTATCTAAAAATATGGGCTTGCCAGACCATGGCGCAGATTTTGGCGAAACCCTCGCCGATTACGGCGTCCCTTCAGGTCCATACTTGGTGATTCCGTTCCTGGGCCCCAGCAGTGTTCGTGACGCGGGAGCCTTGTATCCGGATTATGTATATTTTAACCCCGTAAAAAATAATATAAAGCCACGCTACCGTAACGCCACATCACTGATCAATGCCGTGGACGAGCGTGCCGGATATCTTGATCTGGATAGTACCTTAGACAGCGCCTTTGACCCCTATACGTTCATGCGCGACGCCTGGATACAGCATCGCCGATATCAGCTGTATAACGGCAATCCGCCGGTGGAGTATCCTGATTATCCAGATCTGCCACCAGATGATAATGGTGCCCCGAGCGCCGTTAGCGATACCAAGCCTGCGGCCGCAGGCACAACTGCAGTTCCAGTCGCATCCTCCCATCAGCCACCTGCGGAAGATTCACCCGCGCCCGAAAAAAGCAGCAGTCGATAACTGCCGCTTGATGCCTGATTGCCGAACACCTTTAGGAGCCCAAAGGCAGCAGTTTCTCAACATCACTGATACGAGCCAGCGCCAGTGCCTGCTTTGGCACATTACGAAAGCTGAGATGACATTTACTGCGTCTGGCACGGCTGACCCACTCGATGAGCAACGCCAGTCCCGCGCTGTCGATAGAGCCGACGCCGGAGAGATCCAGCTGGATGGCATGCAGTTCGGCAAACAGGTGCTGGCTGGTATTTAGTGCTTGTACGACGTTATCGAAGTCCAGCCGGCCTTCTATCCGGAACTGGCCCGCGCCGATGTCCTCGAACTTTACTTGATCCGTGGTCATCAACCGGCGCCCTGCATTTGTGGCGCAGGTCCCTTGCCGGCTTCCTCATTCAGGCGCTTGATCAGTTCATCCATGCCCTTCTGTTGAATCTCCGGGCCGAACTGGTTGCGGTAATTCATCACGTAGGAGATGCCCTCGATGGTCACATCAAAGGCTTTCCAGCCATCCTGTGTGCGAACCATGGCGTAATCCACTTGTATCGGAGGTGCACCATTTGATCTTGATACCTTGCTGCGCACCATGGTGCGAGTATCATCATCACTGCCACGCCACGGATCCACCTTGATATTACTGTCCGAATAATTCCCCTGCAGCAGGCCATTGGCGTAGCTGTGCACCAGATATTTATAGAAAGCATCCTGGAACACCTGACGTTGTTCCGGGGTCGCCGCGCGCCAATAAGGCCCCAATACCAGCCGTGATGCATAACCGAGGTCGAAATGAGGCAACAGGATCTTGCCGATGAGATCGTAGAGTTCCTGCGGATGCTTTTTTAACTCTTCGCGTCGACTGTTGACGGCAGCAAGCATTTGCGACGCTGTCTGCAGGATGACCTGATCTGGTGGCAGGGCCATCGATGCAGGATTATCGGCTGCCAACACTGGTAAACATAAGAATAATGCTGTGATGGTAGCAAGCAGGACACTTTTGATACGCATTACTTACTCCCGGAAGATGCCTTGTTGAACAGGAATTGCCCGATCAAATTTTCCAAGATAATGGCCGATTGGGTAAACTGGATTTTGCTGCCATTCTTGAGAAATGTCTCAGACCCCCCGGGTGAGATGCCGATATATTGCTCTCCCAGGAGACCGGAAGTCAGGATGCTGGCGCTAGAATCATCCGGAATCTGATTGAAGTTACTGTCGATGCGCATGCTCACGATCGCATTGAATGTCCGTGGATTAAGGCTGATGGCTGTGACGCGGCCTATAGACACGCCCGCCATGGTTATCGGTGCACGAACCTTGAGACCACCCACATTGGTAAAGCTGGCCGTTACAATATAACCGCCGGAATCCCCATACGCCCCGATATTGGTGGTGCTGGTCGCCAGAAAGAACAAGGCAACGAAGCCCAGAATTATGAACAGACCCGTGCTTATTTCTATAGTTCGTGTTTGCTGCATGGTTCAAA
>JAJYBN010000072.1 GCA_021779005.1 Pseudomonadota bacterium | reverse complement strand
GGGTAATAACCAGGTACCGCAGATGATCACCGCCCTGGGTGGCGACTTCATCGGCTTGCCTTACACCATGGTTTTGGACCGGGGCGGACAGGTAATCAAGATCCACCCTGGCGAACTCGATCCAAAGGATGCTGAAATCCTAATCCGCTCAGCTCTTGCGGCTTCAGCGCCACATACCTCTACGCCTTTGACGGTATCACATGACAACTAGCTGCTATCTGCAGTGATCTGGCAGACTTCTGTTAAAAAGACCATAGACAAACCCGTTTCCTTGCCTCAGAATCAAGAGCCTTCGAGGCTATCATTACAAATATTCGGGTGACTGCCCTCCACTCATAGACCAATGATCGCTCTGGTGCTGGAGACTCCGGCACCATCTGATTTTAGGGTGTTTCCTCTGTGGGCACAGTCCGTAACCGAAGCTGATTGCAAGATAAAAATATGCTATCTTCTAGCAAATTCGGCGATATCTAAGGTAAATGAAGGCATCCTGTGTCGAACGTCCTGCTTTTAAACGGTCCCAACCTGAACCTGCTGGGCGCGCGGGAGCCGCAACATTATGGCGATGAAAGCCTGGCGGATATCGAAAAACGCCTCCTGGTGCAAGCCAAAGCCCTTGGACATGTCCTTATGACCTACCAGAGCAATCATGAAGGCGCCCTCATCGACCGCATCCAGCAGGCGCGCCGGGATGGCATCGATTTCCTGCTATTCAATCCCGGCGGCTATACCCACACCAGTGTGGCGCTGCGGGATGCCCTGGCCGCGGTCAAACTGCCTTTTATCGAGATCCACCTGAGCAACATCCATGCCCGTGAGGCCTTCCGTAAGCACTCGCATTTTTCCGATCTGGCTATAGGCAATATCACCGGCCTCGGCCCCCTGGGTTATGAGCTGGCTCTGCTGGCGGCTGACCGTTACCTCCATACCCATACAACCTGAACAGTTCCCCCACGGGGTGCAGCATGGACATACGTAAAGTCAAAAAACTCATCGAACTGCTGGAGGAATCCGGCATCGCCGAGATCGAGATCAGTGAGGGTGAAGAATCGGTTCGCATCAGCCGCTACGGTGGAACCGCGCACGCCACTCACCCAGCGGCACCGGCGGTGACAGTGGCGACATCACCCGCAGCGACTCCGCAGGTGCCAGCTACCGCCCCCGCGCCCGGCCAGCAGGAAATCCCCTCCGGACACCAGGTCAAAGCCCCCATGGTAGGGACGTTCTATCGTTCCTCATCCCCCGGCGCCAAGCCGTTCGTGGAAGTGGGCAGCGTGGTGAAGGAAGGCGACACCCTGTGCATTATCGAGGCCATGAAGATGATGAACCAGATCGAGTCCGACAAAGCCGGCACCGTCAAAGCCATCCTGGCCAACAACGGCGACCCGGTGGAATTCGGCCAGCCGCTCATCATCATCGAGTAAGCCGCCATTTCCCCCAAGTTCATACCACGGGCCCCCGCAATGCTCGACAAGATTGTGATTGCCAACCGCGGCGAAATCGCGTTGCGCATCCTGCGAGCCTGCCGTGAACTCGGCATCAAGACCGTGGCGGTGCATTCGACTGCCGACCGTGACCTGAAACACGTGCGGCTGGCGGATGAATCGGTATGCATCGGACCGCCGCCGTCTTCGGAAAGCTATCTGAACATGCCGGCCATCATCAGTGCTGCGGAAGTCACCGACGCGGTGGCCATCCACCCGGGTTACGGCTTTCTGGCGGAGAACGCCGATTTCGCCGAGCGCGTCGAGAAGAGCGGCTTCACCTTCATCGGCCCGCGCCCGGAGACCATCCGTCTCATGGGTGACAAGGTCTCCGCCAAGCAGGCCATGCAGGCGGCCGATGTACCGACGGTGCCGGGCTCCGAAGGAGTCCTGCCGGACGATCCCAAACAGCTCATGCCCATCGCCAGGAAGATCGGTTATCCGGTCATCATCAAGGCTGCCGGTGGCGGTGGCGGACGCGGCATGCGCGTGGTGCACAGCGAAGCGGCATTGCTGTCTGCCATCAATATGACCAAGGCCGAAGCCAAGTCGGCCTTCGGCAACGATGCCGTATATATGGAGAAATTCCTGGAGCGCCCGCGGCATATCGAATTCCAGGTGCTGGGCGATGGCCATGGAAATGCCGTACATCTGGGCGAGCGCGATTGTTCCATGCAACGCCGCCACCAGAAAGTCATCGAGGAAGCACCGGCACCTGGCATCACCGAGAAACAGCGTCGCGTCATGGGCGAGCGTGTGGTCGAGGCCTGTGAGGAGATCAAATACCGCGGCGCCGGCACCTTCGAGTTCCTGTATCAGGATGGCCAGTTCTATTTCATCGAGATGAACACCCGTGTACAGGTGGAACATCCGGTGACCGAGATGATCACAGGGATCGATATCGTGAAATGGCAACTCATGATCGCGGCTGGCAAGCCATTCACGCTCAAGCAGAAAGATATCCAGATCAAGGGGCATGCCTTCGAATGCCGCATCAACGCCGAGGATCCCAAGAAGTTCACGCCTTCTCCCGGGCTGATCACGCGCTGGCATGCGCCCGGCGGGCCCGGTATTCGCGTGGACTCGCATGCGTATAGCGGCTACAGCGTGCCGCCCTACTATGATTCGCTCATAGGCAAACTTATCGCCTATGGCGACGACCGTACCTCGGCACTGGCACGCATGCGCACCGCGCTCATGGAAATCGTGGTGGAAGGCATTAACAGCAATGTGCCGCTGCACCAGGAACTGTTCAATGATTCGGCATTCATCGCCGGCGGCACCAACATCCATTATCTGGAAAAGAAACTGGGGCTGTGAATCTCAAGGTGACGAGTACGGCGTGCTGCGCGGAAAACAACGTTTTACTTTTCCTCGGCACTCACGGCCAGTGGGATGGCGGTTGATGCAAATGCCATCGATTTCCCTGCGCAGTACCTAGCACCCAGCACTTGGGTTTTTTTATGTCTTGGTTGCAGATCGAATTGTCTATCAGTGCTCCGGACGCCGAACGTGTGGAGGCTGCGCTGTGCAGCGCCGGCGCGCTCTCGGTCACTTTTGGCGATGCCGGCGATAGCCCGATTTACCAAGCCGATATTGCGCTACCGCCGCTCTGGACCAACACCCGGGTGTCCGGCCTGTTCCCGGCTGCTACCGACATAGACAGTTTGCGTGTCTACCTGCTGGCGGCGCTTGGTTTGCAACGACTGCCAGAACATCGAGTCCAGCTACTAGAAGATCGCGAGTGGGCGCGTGAGTGGCTGAAAGATTTCAAACCCATGCGTTTCGGCAAGCGCTTGTGGATTTGTCCCACAACCCATTCGCCGCCCGATCCAGGCGCCGTCAACATCAGGCTGGATCCCGGGCTCGCATTCGGTACCGGTACACATGCCACCACCGCCCTGTGCCTGGAATGGCTGGAGGCGAATGAATTGGCAGGCAAGACCGTGATCGACTATGGCTGTGGCTCCGGGATCCTGGCAATCGCCGCTGTGCACCTGGGCGCCAAGCGTGCATGGGCCGTGGATATTGACCCACAGGCGCTCACTGCCACTCATGCGAACGCCGCCCATAACCAGGTGCAGGACCGCCTGGAGATCAGCCCGCCTGGAGAGCTGAAGATCCTGCAGGTCGATGTGCTGCTGGCCAATATACTCGCCGGCCCGCTGCGGGAGCTGGCCCCGCATTTTGCCGGATTGGTACGTCCGGGCGGAAGACTGCTGCTATCCGGTATCCTTAGCAGCCAGAGGGATGAGATAGAACGCGCCTATGCGCGCTGGTTCCAATCCTGCGCTGTCACACGACGGGAGGAATGGTTGATCATGGAATATTTGCGTCGGAAGATTCACTGAATGCTGACCACCTGTACTGCCTGTGGCACACAATTCCGAGTCAACACTGCACAGTTGCGCGCGGTCCACGGTCTGGTGCGTTGCAGCCGCTGCCATAGCGTGTTCGACGCGTTTGAGACCTTGCGTGAGGAATTTGAACCCACGCCATCTGCCCCGCAGGCAACCGCCGATGAACTAAATACGCAAATTGAAGCAGCACAACCAGCAGAAGTGCCGTTGATCACGCCAACCGATGACGCGCCAGTTGTTGAAAACATCGACACCGAAATCCAACTGCAAGCTACAAAACCTGAGACACCTGCAGATGATCTGTTTACCGACTTGTGGGGTGAATCGCCTACCCCCGCGACCAACACTGTGATTGCGGAAAGTGTCCCTACGCACGCTGACACAGATACGCCGATGCTCATCGAAGACCATATCCCTAAACCCCCGGCCCTGGCTCGTGACCAGGCGTTATACAAGCATGTGGAGTTGCCGCCGCGGGAACGGCCCGTACCAAAGACACCACGCCAGCCTCGGAGGATCAACTTCTGGGGTGTGGGCATGGTGTTCATGGCACTGTTACTGGGCATCCAGGTCGTCAATGCCAATCGACTGGCCCTGAGCCAAACTGCAGTGATCGGTCAGCCCATAACGTCGCTTTACGCTGCCCTGGGTTATCCCGTAACACCTCCGCCTTCACCCGACGTATGGCAGGTCAACAACATCAACGTGACTTCGGATCCGGGTTCGCCAGGCACACTCTCGATCACCGGTACTCTTGCCAATAGCTCGAACTTTCCTCAACCCTGGCCGATCCTGCGCATCGCACTCATGGACCGCTACGGCGATGCTCTGCGGGCACGGGATTTCACCGCCGCGAACTATCTGCCAGCTAGCCAGGGCGCAAGCCTGCTGAATCCCGGCACGGCTGTGCGCTTTCGCCTCGATGTTGTGGACCCAGGTCCGGAGGCGGTGGGGTTCCAGGTGCAGCCCTGCTTCGACGATGACGGCAGCCGTATATGCAGCAGCACTACGACTGATTGATTTTGCACGCAATTTCCAGCAGGTTGCGCGCTGATTGCGGTGATATCACTAAGGCAGCCGCAGGATTGCAGTACAGATGCCCATAAATCAGTAGCTGCTAAATTTCAAGTTTGACAGTCGCATGATTGCAGTTATCATCTCTCCCCGTTCCCGGTAATACGCACGACAACGCAAATATGCGCATAGGTTGCTATTCATTGCGCACTCGCGTGGTATTGGCACCCATGGCGGGTGTGACTGACCGGCCGTTCCGGCAGTTATGCAAGCGCATGGGCGCGGGCCTTGCAGTATCAGAAATGCTCACGGCGCAACTGGCTCTCTACGGCAGCGCCAAGAGCCGCCGGCGCCGCGACCATGATGGTGAGGTGGAACCCCGGATCGTCCAGATCGCGGGTGGCGAGCCCGAGATGCTGGCTGCGGCGGCGCGCATGAACGTGGCCGAGGGCGCCCAGATAATCGACATCAACATGGGCTGCCCGGCGAAGAAAGTCTGTAACAAAGCTGCGGGATCGGCACTGTTACAGGATGAAAAACTGGTTAGACAGATTCTAGAGTCGGTGGTAAATGCTGTGGATGTGCCAGTGACCCTCAAGATCCGTACAGGCTGGGATCGGGAACACAAGAATGGCGTGCGTATTGCCGAACTTGCTCAGCAGGCCGGCATCCAGGCCATCGCCGTGCATGGCCGCACCCGTGCGGATATGTTTGCAGGTGCTGCCGAATATGAAACCGTACGCGCCATCGCCGCAGCAGTGAAAATCCCGGTGCTGGCCAATGGTGATGTGGACTCGCCGGAAAAAGCCCTGGCGGTGCTGTCAGCCACCGGCGCGGCGGCAGTCATGATCGGCCGGGCCGCTCAGGGGCGGCCATGGATTTTCCGCGAGATCAATCATTACCTGGCGACGGGCCACAAGCTCCCGCCGCCGAACGACCAGGAAATTGCTGACATCATGCTGGGACATCTGGACAACTTGTATTCGTTTTATGGCGAATTCACCGGCGTCCGCATGGCCCGCAAACATCTCAACTGGTATCTCAAAACGCGTCCGGAAACCAACACGGTACGTGAACGCTTAATGCATGTGGAGTCGGCTCGTGAGCAGCATAGGCTGCTGCGCAGCCTGTTTGATCACAACAACAACATCGAGGAGCTGGCGGCATGAACAGCAGACTGGGAACACAGCGTTTGGAAGTGGTAAACGAGGCTTGGAAAGCCCGCAAGTCCGGGGACGGCGCGCATTTCTCACCAACCTCCCATTGCCTGCGGGATTATGCGGAAAAGACCCTGCGACGCTACTTTTCAGACCTGCACGGCCATGACCCATCCAATCTCTATGGGCTGGTGCTGGGGGAGATCGAGCAGCCGCTGCTCAAGACCCTGCTGGATTACACCCGCGGTAACCAGTCGCGGGCCTCGGAAATCCTG
>JAJYBN010000071.1 GCA_021779005.1 Pseudomonadota bacterium | reverse complement strand
CTGCATGAATTTCGCCAACTGATGCTGCTGATGCAGCGGGAACAGGATATCGGTCTCCACGCCCACGATCAGCGCCTGCTTGAGCTTCAGATGGCGGAAGGCCTTCTCCACGCTGCCGCCGTGCTCTGCGGCATCGAACAGGTCCATGGCGCGTGACAGATACAGATAGGAATTGGCATCGAATTCGCCGATGAAGGAACGGGCACGGGACTCCAGATAGGATTCCACTTCGAACTCGATGCCGAAGGGTTCGTGGCCGGCACAGTCGGCACGCTCCCGGCCGAAACGCTCCAGCCATTCGACCGCCGAGCGGTAGGTCACCATGCCGAGCTTGCGCGCCAGCCGCATGCCTTCGCGCGGGCCTTCACCCGCCGGGTACTCGCCGGCCTGCCAGGCACCGTCTCTGCGGATCAGCTCGCGCTGCAGGGAGCGCACCGCGATCGAGAAAGGTTCCGAATGGATGGCGGACGACAGACTCACCAGCACATCGGCGTCCTTCGGATACATGAGCGCAAACGCGAGTGCACTCATGCCGCCCAAGGATGCGCCCACGAGGATATGCACGCGCGGGATTCCGAGTGCCTGCAACGCGGCGTGCGCCGCAGCCGCGATATCCTCGACTGTCAGGGTGGGAAAATGCACGGCATAGGGCCTGCCAGTTTGCGGATTGATGGATGACGGACCGGTGGAACCGAAACAGCTGCCGAGTGAATTCACACACACCACGAAGAAGCGTTCCGTATCCAGCGGCTTGCCGGGACCCAGCATGTCCTCCCACCAGCCGGGCGACGGATCCGCGGGAGCAGAAGCCGCGTGCGCCGATGGCGACAACCCCGTGAACAGCAGTATCACATTGCCTTTGTCGGCCGCGAGCCGTCCCCAGGTCTCGTAGGCGATCTGGACTTCCGGCAACTCACCACCCAGATGCATACGGAAGGGCGCCGGCAGACTGATGCACTTCCGTGCGGATGTGGCATCAGCGTGCGTAGCGCCGCTGTGCAGTGTAAGTCTCGGTTTCATGGTCTGCATTTTGCCTGACCTGGGACGCAGCGTCACCTGAACACCAGCCACAGGCCCGTGAGCGTGCCCACGACCAGAAAGAACGGCACCGACCAGGCATGAAAGGCGGTAAAACTGCCGGGCTGGCGGCCGAGGCGCAAGGCGATGAGGTTTGCAAGGGACCCGGTAACCAGGCCGAAACCACCAATATTCACTGCCCAGGCGAGGGTAACCCAGTCGCTGGAATACTTCGTCAACAGGATAGTCGCAGGCACATTACTGATGATCTGAGATCCGAGTGCGCCCGCGAGGTACACCTCGCCCGTATGCGCCAATTGCAGTTGGCCAGGGATGGAATACCGGGCCAAAAGACCCAAGTCGATGAACATCAATATGAACACCACGAGCAGTGGCCAATCAATCTTTGGCAGCAGTTGCGGGAATCCCACGATGAATACCACTGCCACCAGAACCAGTCCAGCAGTCACCTGGTGGATGTCTGCGAGAACAAGGAACGGTATATATAGGATGAGTGCCGTCGTCAGCAGGTTCCACCGCATGCGAGGCAACGGCCGGTTCTCATGCAAGCGTACTCGCTGGGCGGGAAATGCCCAGAACGTGAGTGATAGCAAACATACTGATGTGACCAAGAATGGCGGCAGCATGCTCAACATGAATCGGGTGATATGCATGCCCGACAACTGCCAGAGCAGGATATTCTGAGGATTGCCAATGGGCGTGAGCAATGAGCCCGCATTGACCGCAAGCGCCTCGAATATAACCAGCCGGCGCACTGGCAACTTTGCAAGCTCTCCCAATCTCAGAGTCAGCGGCACCACGACGAACAGGGCGATATCATTGGTCAGCAGCATAGCCAGCAGCCCGGAACCCGCGATCAGGACCAGCGCCAGCATGCGCACACGGGTGATGCGGATGACGATCTTCTGTCCGAGCCGGTGCAACCAGCCACTGAGTTCCAGTCCCTTGGTGAGGACCATCAGGCCGAGTAAGGTACCGATGGTTGGCCAATTCACCTGCTGCATGTAGATCGCTGGCTTTGCTGGGTACGCGACAGCTAGCACGATTAAAAGCGCCACGAGCGCCCACAACAAATAATCATGTCGCAAGGAATAGGGAGGGTGAATGGTGCCGGCGGAATCGACGTCAGACATAGTGTGATCGGATACTACCTTAAAGGCCAAGTACTCGACTACTGGCCCGTCGATCGAGGTATCTTCGCTGGATGTTGAACATTAAATTGATCTGTCTATCAAGACGTCTGCCCGATTCAGGTTTTTGTCCAGACACTAATATCACATCTCGGTACCAAAACCAGCGTCAGGTTATCAGCATCACCCAGCCGATCAGCCCCGCCATGGCTGCAAGCGTCACGGGAATGCCGAGGCGGGCAAATTCACGAAACGAGATCCTGATTCCCAGTTCACGCGCCTGCTGCACCACGATGATGTTGGAGACACTGCCGACGATGATCAGGCTGCCGCCGAAGCTGTTGGCAAGCGCCAGCACATAGGCCGCTGGCGGCTGGGCGATGTGCGCCACCTTGAGCAGCAACATCACCGCCGCCGAGTTGTTGACCAGGTTGGACAGCGTGGCCGTGACCAGCGCCAGGACCGGCAGCGATATCAGGTGCAGTCCGGCCTGCGCCAGGGAGCGCACGATCTCGTCACCGTAGCCGCTGGCCTGGAACGCGCCGGTCACCACGAACAGCCCCATGAACAGCACCAGGATCGGCCAGTCCACCAGCCTCAACAGATCCTGGGTGCGGAACTTGGGGCTGGCCAGATGGATCGCGGCCGCCGTCATGACCACTAGGGGCTTGGGCAGCGGTGTGAAAAACAATCCGATGACCACGGCCAGGATCACCAGGCCCTTGATGGTATGGAAGCGGTTGTAGGGCGAATCATTGAGGGCAGCGCTGGCCGGCGCCTGCAGCGTGGCGGCCAGCTGCTGGCGCGACAGCATCCAGATGATCGCGTAGGCACACACAAACGCGAACAGCACCGGCACGCAGCACCACAGCAGGTACGCTCCAAACCCGAGTCCGGCGATCTGCGCGATCAGCATGTCCTGTGGGTTGCCGACGAAGGTGGCAGCTGCGCCGATATTGCTGGCGATGGCGATAGCGATCAGGAATGGCGCCGGGTTCAAGTGCCGTTTCAGCAGTGCCATGGCAACCACCGGTGTGAATACGAAGCACACGATATCGTGGTTCAGGAATGCGGAGAGTGCCGCCGTCGCCAGCATCATCTCCATCAGGAAGCGTGCCGGGTTAGTGAGCCGCCGGGCGATAGCGCCCGCCACTGCATCGAAAAAACCCGACAGCCGCAACTGGGCGGAGAGCACGAAGAAACCGAAAAGCAGCAACATCGTCGGCCAATTGATGAAGCCGACGACCTCGGGAGTCTCCAGACCCCCAAACACCATGATGGCGATGGCGCCCAGCATGACGATGCCGGTACGATCCAGTTTCAGTCCGGGCACGCGCCCTACTGCGATACCCAGATAGGTGAGCGTGAAGATTGCCAGGACTGCGGGTTTCTCAATCATCGTTGGCAGTCAGGCACCTGGTATTCGGTGCAGGCATGCCTGCCATCGAGCAATCGGCAGTCTGCTGGCGCATGCGGATGTTTATAGCATGGACAACGGCGCACGGCACCAGCGCTGCAGGGTGTCGTTATGTACATGGCCATTCTGGACGGCGCCTGCCAGCAATACAGCCGTATAGGTGCGCGCAATGCTGAAGGCGAAACGGCGCGCGCCAGTCTCAAGCATGTCGCGGCCGGATTTACCGGCGGTTTGCGGCCAGGCGATGACGTCCTTCATGGCGCGCTGGATGCTGACCCGCAGTACCGCCAGTTCCGGACGCTGCAAACCCGCCAAGCGACGCGTGACATCGGCGGCCAGCACTTCCAATACTTCGGCTTTCTCGACGACGCGCAATACATCCAGCGACAACACGTTGGTGGTGCCCTCCCAGATGGACAGCACCTGGCAATCGCGCAACAGCGACGGCAGCCCCGTCTCCTCGATATAGCCCTGGCCACCAAAACATTCCAGTACTTCGCTGGCTACAGCGATCGACTGCTTACCGGTATACAGTTTGGCCACCGGTGTCAGCAGCCGCAGCAATACCTGGTCATCACTGCTGGCGGCGCCGGTTTCGTCACGGCCCAGCAGCATTGCCAGATGCATGACCAGATGCAGCGCACCGGTAAATTCCGATTGCAGATCCGCAAGCGTCTCCTGGTGCAGCGGGTGCTCCGACAGCAGCTTGCCGAAGGCCCGGCGCTTGCGGGCATAGTCTTCAGCCAACGCCAGCCCGCGGCGCATGTAACTGACGGCGGCCACCGCGTTATAGAAACGCGTGATGTTGAGTATGGTGCTGATGGTCTTCACGCCCTTGCCCGGCTCACCGATGCGCACCGCGGGCGTGCCCTGCAGGGTGAGTTCTGCCGTCGGCAGTGCCTTGGTGCCGAGCTTGTCTTTCAGCTGATGCACGAAGATGTTCCGGAGTTCGCCGTGCGTGTCCCGCAGTTCCAGACAAAACAGGCTGAGCTTGCCGTTGGCATCCAGCGCTTCATCGCGCGCCAGCGTCATGGCGATCTGGCAGGTGATGGCGGAGGTGAACCATTTGGTGCCGTGGAGCCTGTAGCCGCCGTTCTCCAGCAATGCCAGCGTACTGGTGCCGCTGACATCAGAGCCCCCGGTACGTTCGGTCATCCATTGGCCCGCCGTCCAGAAATTCCCCGGATTGCGGCTCAGCAGGTGCGGCAGCAGGTGCTTGGATAGCGCAGGCTCACCGTACACTTCCAGGACGCGGGCGGCACCATCGCTCATGGCCATGGGGCATGAGCAGATCGCCGAAGACGGGTTATAGAGATACAGTCGCGCGCACTGATGCACGCGCGACCACGGCCCGTGCCGGCGCTCATAGGCGGTGGCCACGATGCCTTCTTCCGCCGCCACCCGGTGCAGGGCCTGCCAGCCCGCCGCCACTTCGATGCGGTCGACCCGCCGGCCCCAGGGATCGTAGGGTACATGCCGGGGCGGATGGGCCTCGGCATCCGCGGCCATGGCCAGCATCTCGCCTGCGGCGCGTCCACCCAGTCGCTCGAGGCCCGGCTGGATTTCCCGCAGCACCTCGCCCGGCACAAATGACTTGAGCCAAGCGCGCAGCACGGCATCATCCTGGTATTGATTGCCGAGCACCGCTGGCTCCTGGAAGAATTCAGTGTCGTTGCTCATACTGCTGTAAGTTACTGATTATTAAGGTTAAATAATTTATTTACCGCTTGTCGCCGATACCGGAGCGCCTGTCGGGTAATGCTTAACATAAATAAGTCACTCACCTATATTCTAGTGCATGAAAAACCCAGGTGGTTTCAGCCTAGTCGAGCTGCTGACGCTGATCTCGATTATCGCCATTCTTGCAGCTATCGCGCTGCCGAATTTCAGCGCCACTATGAAAGCTAACCGCGACACGACCCAGGTCAATGCGTTGCTTAATGGACTGACACTGGCGCGCAGCGAAGCCATCAAATACGGAAATCCTGTGACCATCTGCCCCGGCAATACCAATGCATGCACCACCACCAACTGGGCAAACGGATGGATTGTGTTTTACGTGACTCCACCGCCAGGCGCCACGACTTCCACGATCCGCGTCTTTCCCGCACTGGGTGGCAATAACACCCTTACGACCACACCAGCAGTCACGAGTATCACCTATCTCGCCACAGGCCTGACCACGCTTGCTGCAAATGTGGCGTTCACACTGTGCGATACCCGTGGCCACAGTTATGCCAGGTCTATAAATCTAGCCCTCACTGGCAGCGCTGTGAGCGCGCCCAACGTCGGGCAAGACATCAGCGGTGGCGCACTAACGTGCCCCTAGACGCGACGCTGGAGTTTCGAAAAAAAATTCATAGGATGAGGCCGCAGTGTTACCAAGACGATGAACAGTTAGGCGAAGGATAATCGAGAATAAATAAAGGTTTGGATCTATGGAACGCAAAAATCGAATCAACAGCATCAGTAACGCCAAGTGCCGTGCGAGCGCCGGTTTCAGCCTGCTGGAGGTATTGATCGCCCTGGTGATCCTGTCGGTGGGTCTGCTGGGCATCGCCGCTTTGATGAGCACCGCCCTCAAGAGCAACAGCAGCGCCTACATGCGCACCCAGGCCACAGCACTTGCCTACAACATCATCGACCGCATGCGCGCCAATTTACCGGCGGTCGGTCTTGGAAGCTATGACACCCCTATGCCAGCCGCGCCCTCAGCAGCAACCAGCAGTCCACCGACCTGCACAGGCAGTCCTTGCACCTCCGCAGCCCTGGCTAACTACGATATTGCCCAGTGGGAATACGATCTGAAGACACAGCTCCC
>JAJYBN010000070.1 GCA_021779005.1 Pseudomonadota bacterium | reverse complement strand
ACAGATTTCTGAACTGTAATCTTCGACCAGTGGTTGCGGCAGCGTGCCTTCGAGGGCAGTGAGGGTGGCATGCAATTCAGCACAAGCGGGTTGCAGGTGCCAGACGAAACGGCCGCCTTCGACAGCGACTTTATATTCTTCAAAATTCTGCGACGCACAGCGGAAGCGGCTTACAGGCAAGGCATCCAGCAGTTCGTTGCCGACAATCACACCGGTAAACGCCGACGGCAAACGTTCCAGCCACTCGACCTTGCCGAGCAACGCGGGCGCCTGTTCCGTGAGCGCGCGCCGCTGGCGTTCGCGCAGGTCGGCACTGACTTCCAGGATCAGATAGCGGCCTGGCAACTGCTGCAGCCGCCCCAGTTCCTTGAGCATGCCGGCGGCCAGCGCGCCGGTTCCGGCCCCCAATTCCAGAATGTCGCCGCCACCCACGGCGACCAGCACCTCGGCGCACTGCAGCGCCAGACAGCGGGCGAACAACGGCGAGAGTTCCGGCGCGGTGACGAAGTCGCCCCCGGCGCCAAACTTGCGTGCGCCGGCACTGTAATAGCCAAGGCCGGGTGCATACAGCGCCAGCTCCATGAAACGCTCGAACCCGATGGCGCCGCCGGCGCCAGCGATTTCATCGCGCAGCCGCTTGCTCAGCCGCTGGCTGTGCAGCAGCGCCTCCGGCGTGGGTGGCGGCAGATCCCCTGATGCTTGGTGGATGGGAAACACGTTATTCTGGTCTAATGATGCGGACCGGGGCTGTGTGAATGCGAGTACTTGAAAAATGATACCCGAAAGCTGCCCATGAACGGATCCAAAACACTCAGTGGCCCCGATTTCACCCTCGGTGTCCCCGTCGCCGATCTCGCCGATGACATCCCGTTACTGGGGCACGTGGGTGATACCGCTGTCATTCTGGTGCGCCGCGGCCCTGAGGTATTCGCGATCGGCGCCAGTTGCACCCATTACCATGGGCCGCTGGCAAAAGGACTGGTGGTAGATGAGACCGTGCGCTGCCCATGGCATCACGCCTGCTTCAGTTTGCGCAATGGTGAAGTGCTGAACGCACCGGGCCTGCGACCCTTGCCCTGCTGGCGGACGGAGCAGCAGGACGGCAAACTGTTGGTGCACGAAAAACTTCCCGCGCCGGTGCGCAGCGCCCGTTCGATACCGGGTGAGGCCATCCCGCCGAGCTCGGTGGTGATCGTGGGTGGCGGCGCGGCGGGCGACTCAGCAGCAGAGACGTTGCGTTTCTGCGGCTACCAAGGTCCGATCGCCCTGATCAGCGCTGAAGACAGCTTGCCGCCGGATCGGCCCAATTTATCCAAGGACTATCTGGCAGGTACCGCACCCGAAGCCTGGGTGCCGATCCGTGCGGAGAAATTCTATGCGCAACATGACATCGACTTGCTGCGCAATACACGCGTCACGTCGATCGACGCGAAATCACAGCAAATAAAGTTGGCGGATGGCAGCCAACGTGGGTACGGAGCCTTGTTGCTGGCCACCGGTTCCGAACCCGTGCGCCCGCCGATCCCGGGTGCACAACAGCCGCATGTGCATTATCTGCGCAGCCTCGCCGACAGCCGCGGCATCATTGCGGCCATTGAGGCGGGCGCGAAGCGCTTCGTGGTGATCGGCGCCAGTTTTATCGGCCTGGAGGTGGCAGCGTCCTTGCGTGCACGCGCCGTGGAAGTGCGGGTGGTGGCGCCAGAAAAGATCCCCATGGAGCGGGTCTTCGGTCCGCGGCTGGGTGGCTTCGTTCGCAGGCTGCACGAGTCCAAGGGTGTACAGTTCAACCTCGGTCATGGGGTGAGCACAATCGACGCGTCACATGTCACCCTGGATGACGGCAGCCGTCTGCCGGCCGATGCCGTAGTCATGGGTGTCGGTGTGCGCCCGGTACTGACGCTCGCCGAGCAGGCCGGCCTGAGTCTTGATCGTGGCGTGCTCGTGAATGAATATCTGGAAACCAGCGTTGCCGGCATCTATGCCGCCGGTGACATCGCACGCTGGCCGGACGCCGTCAGCGGTACGCGCATCCGGGTCGAGCATTGGGCTGTGGCGCAGCAGCAGGGGCGGGTGGCCGCGCATAATATGCTGGGCATGCAGGCTGCGTATCACACAGTACCGTTCTTCTGGAGCCAGCATTACGATGTGGCCCTCAATTACGTCGGCCATGCCGAGCGTTGGGACCACATCGAAGCACAGGGTGATCCGGATTCTTACGATTGTGCATTCACCTACACACTGGCCGGCCGGCGCCTGGCGATGGTGAGCATTTTCCGCGACCGCTACAGCCTGGAAGTCGAAGCCGAGATGGAACTAGAAGCCGCGCGTGCAGGATAGTCTGATAATCATCGAAGCCGAGAAGCAGATCAGAGGGCCAGCGCTGATTTACCCGCTGCCCGGATGCTCCAAGCGTTCCAGTTCGTCCAGCGCCAGTATGGAATGTGCATATGCGCCGCCAGCGCGCATCTCGGCCGCCACCCAGATGGATTCCATGATTTCCTCGGGCGTCGCGCCACAACGGCGTGCGGCCCGGGTGTGCCCGCGTATGCAATACGGACACTGGGTGGTGTGGGCCACCGCCACGGCAATCAGTTGCTTGATCTTCTCCGGCAACGCACCATCGCTGAAAACTGCCTTGCCGAATGCCTGGAAGGCTTCCAGCTGTTTCGGGGCCAATGCCTTGCGGCGTGCTGAAAGCACGCCAGCTGGTTCGGGAAATAGCGGATGGGTCATAACTTGCCTCCATAACAAATGGTAAATGAGGTACGCCGGCTGACTGTCAGAGACGTGAACCGCGGCGCAGATGCGTGGCCAACACCACTGCCTGGTTATGTTCCTTATCGTGCGCACCGAACAGCAGCGTTACCGTAGCATGCGCCTTGAGGATTGCCCGGCGTTCTTTCACCGCCGGCCGGTTGGCTCGCAACTCGGCCGCATAGCGGCGTTTGAACTCAGGCCATCTTTTCGGATCATGGCCAAACCACTTCCGCAGCGTGGTACTGGGCGCCACTTCTCTGGCCCAGTGATCCAGCACCGCTTTTTTCTTGCTCAGCCCGCGCGGCCAGAGCCGGTCCACCAGCACCCGGAAGCCATCATGCTTTGCAGCCGGCAGATAGATGCGTTTTACCTTGAGCGTTTTCATCGCAAGTCTCCGTATCCAGTTCCCCTCCAGACGGTCAGTGCCTGCCTTTGACCATCAACTGCATGATCTGTGCAAGTGTCTGGGCTGCATTCAGTTTTTTCAGACAGACAATCGGGCGCTTGAGGATAGTGCGGCGAGAACACAGATTGAAGGGGGGGCTGTAAAAAAATCGGGTGCTCGCCGAGGGCTGGGCGGCGGCTGTCCGGAAGTGAGCGCCGCCAACGCCTTGGGGCTTCGATCACAGGTTTTCTGGTTTAATGATGCATACTGGAAATCTGATCGAGACGTAAGCATGAAAAATAATGCCCCCAAGCTCGCCGGCAAGACCGCGCTCGTCACCGGCGCTGCCCGCCGCATCGGCGCCGCCGTCGCACGCCGGTTGCATGCCGAGGGCATGAACCTGGTGCTGCATTATCGCAGCTCAGAACCGGACGCCCAGGCCCTGTGCCAGTCGCTGAACGCGGCACGACGAGATTCGGCGATACTGGCACAAGCGGATCTCGCCAATATCAGTGGTTTCGATTCGCTCATCAAGACCGCGCTGCAATGGGGCAGCCTGGACTTGCTGGTGAACAATGCTTCGGTGTTTTATCCCACCCCCATCGGGAAAGTCAGCGAGGCCGACTGGGGCGAACTTATGGACAGCAATCTTAAGGCTCCATTCTTCCTGTCGCAGGCGGTGGCGCCCTACCTGAAAAAAAGTCACGGCGTCATCATCAACATGCTGGACATCCATGCGCGCCGGCCGCTGCGCGAACACACGCTGTATAGCACCGCCAAGGCGGGACTGGCCATGCTCACGCTGTCGCTGGCGCGTGAACTGGGTCCGGAAGTGCGCGTCAATGGCGTGGCCCCCGGCCCCATCCTGTGGCCGGAACAGGGGCTGGACGAAAAAACAAAGCAGGCCATCCTCAACAACACTGCATTGAAACGCAGCGGTTCACCCGACGATATCGCCGCCACCATCGTGTATCTGGTGCGTGATGCGGGTTACGTGACCGGACAGATCATCGCAGTGGATGGCGGCCGCAGTATCGGCTGGTAGCAGGATGCATAGCACTATACGGGGGCGCAGGCGCTGGAACACATACAGCTCCGGCTATCGGGGTGGCCTGCCGAGATAGCCTGGCGCGACTGCCTCCAGTGAAGTAGGTTCGATTCCCAAAGCGCCAAGACCATTTTCCTTGCATATGCTGTCCAGTTGCAACGAACGGTAATTGTCCAACGAGAATGGCTTGCCCGGCAGCCATTCCATGCCCGCTGCCTGCAGCCATGACAGCGGACGCGGCAGGCTGATGATGACGCGATGCAGCTGCCTGATCCTGGCCGTGTATTGCACCAGCTGCCGCAATGTATAGATCTTTGGGCCACACAGGGGGTAACGCTGGCCGAAACTCGCGCGCAAGCTCAGGCTTTTCACGAAGGCTTCCACCACATCCCCCACGTACACCGGCGCGAATCTTGCGCGTGGGCAGGCCAGTGGAAATATGCCCGGCGCCATCTTCAGCAGTGCCGCGAAGCGATTGATGAAGCTGTCACCGGCTCCGAAGATCACGCTCGGTTCGAATACCGTGACATGCAGCGGGCCCTCCGACTCAAGCACCAAGGCTGCGGCCCGGCCCTTGCTGCGCAGGTAATGACTCGGCGCATCGTCAGCAGCGTTGAGAGCACTCATGTGCAGCAGACGCGTGACACCGCTGCACGCGCAAGCCGCCAGTATCTTCCTGACCAGCTCCAGGTGCACCTGCTCAAAACCCTGACCGCGATGGCCACGCTCGTTGAGTATGCCCACCAGGTTGATGACCGTATCGCAACCAGTGAATTCACGCTTCAAGGCATCGGGGTCATGGATGTCTGCGATTACCAGAGACACATTGGGCAACACCAGCAGTTCTCGGTGGCGCGCGCGCGCGCGTGTCAGGATCTTCACATCCGCATCCTGAAGCGCAAGCCGCGCCGCCAGATGCTGGCCCACGAAACCGGTACCGCCCAATATGCAGATCCTAGGTTTGGACATGCTCCCGCGCCTTTTCTGTAGCCTCAGCGAATCTGCATAATCCGGCGCGTACCTGTCTGCGGTCAAGGGTCGAGACGGGCGATGATCTCAGGGCTCGGCGATCTGTATGCGACGGATGCTGGATTCCGTTAAGGAATAAACTGTGGGCGCTGGATTTCAGCCGGGTGGTGTTGCCGGTGTCTGTGCGCTCACGGCGGCCGGCGCTGCTGTGGAACTCACGGCTGCAGGTGCGGCTGAGATGTTACCGAGACGGGCGCTCAGACGCTGGGTGTCCGGATGCAGCCGCCAATCGAAAATCACCGCTTCGCTCATGACGCGGCGCACATACCCACGGGTTTCCCAATAGGGGATGCTGTCGATCCAAACATCCCCTGGCAGGCTGCCGCTCACGGGCAGCCACGCTTGCACATGGTTGATGCCGGCATTGTAGGCCGCGGTCGCCAGTGGCTCGCTGCCATTGAAGCGCTTCAGCATGCGACTCAGGTAGGCACTGCCGAGAGTCAGATTGATCTGCGGATCCATCAACGCATCACTGCTGTCCAGTACCAGACCGAGGTTGGATGCCAGCCGCTGGCCGGTGTCCGGCATCAACTGCATGAGACCGATGGCGCCTGCCGGGGAGATGACATTTGGACGGAACACGCTTTCAGCACGGATCACGCCATATACCCACGGCAGGTTCAGCTCCAGCGCCTGCGCGCGTGGCGCCAGCATCTCGTGATACGCCAGTGGAAAATTCACCGTCAGATCCTGCCAGCAGCCAGCGTTGGCGAATGTGCGTATCGCGCGCCCGTACCAGCCCCAGTTTTGTGCCAGCAGTGCTGCCTGGCAGTTCGCCGGTTTCGACAACGTTGACGTGGCCGCCTGCCATTCAGCATTGGCGTAGTCATACAGATCTGCATAGAACAGCTCGCGTGCGCGTACGAAGCCAGGACGCTGTTCCAGCTGCGTGATGACCTCCTGCTCCGGCCGACTGGTTTCCTGGGTGATGTCGTAACTCAGGTTCAGGCGGTCGGCAGCCAGAAAAGCGTAATAATCCATGCCCTCAGCGAGTGCCTGGTAGATGCCGGTGGCGGCATCCGTGTGCCCGGTAGCTTCCAGGGCCCGCGCTTTCCAGTAACGCCATTCGGGTTTGGCCGCCGCCGGCCCGAGGTCCGGCAGGATACTCAGCATCAGTTTCCAGTTTTCATTGCGCAGCGCCGTGCGCAGGCGCCATTCGGTCACCCGCGGATCATGCATGCGCTGTACACGCGCCAACATTTGATCCGCATCCGGCTGATGATTCCAGGCATATTCCAACG
>JAJYBN010000069.1 GCA_021779005.1 Pseudomonadota bacterium | reverse complement strand
GAACAGCTAACTCCGAAGTTACAAGGTATAGCAGCCGTCCGGGGGCGGCAAGCCGGCGATTTCCCTTTTCAAGGTAGAATCGCACTCACACTGTCGCTGCAGCAGGATGGCGCATGCAAACGAGTACCAAACGTATCGCCTGGATCACCGGTGGAGGTTCCGGCATCGGCCAAGCGCTGGCCCTGAGGCTGGTGCGTGAAGGCTGGACGGTGGCGGTCTCAGGCCGCCGCCGGGAAGCATTACAGGAGACCGCACGGCTGGCGACTGCCAGCGTGCATGCCTATCCACTGGATGTGGGTGACCTCGCGGCCATGCGCCAGGCGGCGGCGCACATCGAGTCCGAACTGGGACCGATCGGTCTGGTGGTGCTGAATGCAGGCTTCGGCCGCTTCGTGAAACTCGACAACCTGCGCGCCGAGACCTTCGCCAACCACATGCGGGTCAATTACCTGGGTGTGGTGAACGGCATCGATGCGGTGCTGGCCTATTTTCGGAAGCGGCGTGCCGGACATATCGTGATCGTGGCGAGCGTCGCCGGCTATCGTGGCCTGCCGAGTACCGCGGCCTATGGCCCAACCAAAGCCGCACTCATCAACCTCGCCGAATCCCTGTATTTCGATCTGCAGCGCGAAGGCATCCTGATCTCGATATGCAATCCGGGTTTCGTGAGGACCCCCATGACCGCCGAAAACCGTGCACCCATGCCATTTCTCATGAACCTCACAGATGCCACAGAGGCTTTATACAGCGGTATCATGCAACAGAAATTCGAGATCGCATTCCCAAGGCGCTTCGTGCTGCTGCTGAAGCTGTTCCGTTGCCTGCCGTATGCGCTCTATTTTCCGGTGATGCGTAAATTCACAGGACGTTAGGAGTTCCCATGCCAGACCATTCCACACACCACTACGCCGCCAGCTGTCATTGGCAAGGTTCCACCGCGAGTGGCTACGAAAACTATGACCGCAGCCACACAGTGA
Organism: Pseudomonadota bacterium; assembly: GCA_021779005.1. Lineage (GTDB taxonomy): Bacteria > Pseudomonadota > Gammaproteobacteria > Natronospirales > REEB76 > REEB76. The sequence continues at coordinate 5,509 of JAJYBN010000069.1, read as the reverse complement.
CGGCACCGCCGGTGGTGAAACCTCTCAGTATGTCGTCGGACCCTGCCTTTTACGGCAACCCCGAGCAGCTCAACCCGGAACAACTGTTGCTGATGGCGGCGGTGTCCTGCCAGATGCTCTCGTTCCTGGCCATTGCCGCACGTGCGCGTCTAGACGTGGTGGATTACCAGGACCAGGCTGAAGCTTTCATGCCCATGGATGACCGGCCAGTGCGCATCACCCGTATCATCCTGAGACCGCGGGTGGTCATCAAAGGCAAATCCGATGACGCGCTGGTGCGCCAGTGCTTGCAAAAAGCCCACGAGCATTGTTTCATCGCCAACAGCCTCAAGACTGCCATGGAGATCGTCCCCGAGATCATCATCCGCCCGTCCTGATGTCAACTGCGGTTGAGAGCCAGTACTACTGACCGATAAGCCAGTCCTGCAGAAAGGCGGTTGATTGATTCGCCAGCGTGGGCGCGAAACGCTCCGCTTCCTCGCGCAACTTCGCGGATGACAGACCGTGCGAACGTAGCTCGCTGGTATGGCCCACATACCACTGCTCGAGACCGCGGGCGGTCACTTCCGGATGAAACTGCAGGCCCAGCACTGAGCTGCCTAGGGAAAACGCCTGGTTCGGGCACAGGTCGGTGGAAGCCAGATGCCGGGCGCCAGCCGGCAGATCGAAGCTCTCACCATGCCAGTGAAACACCGGCCTGCGGAAATGCTGCAGCGAAGAATCCTTACCGGCGCTGGTGAGCATCAGTGATTTCCAGCCGATTTCGACACCGCGATTTTTATGGATGCGTGCGCCCAGCGCATGTGCCAAGAGTTGGCTACCAAGGCAGATGCCCAGGATCGGCGCCTGGTGCTTGAGGCGCATCTCCAGCAGACGCAGTTCTTCATTGAGGAATGGATAATCTTCCCGTTCATTGACACCGATGGGGCCGCCCAACACCACCAGCAGATCCCATCTGGCCTGCCCGATATGTGTGAAATCCGCCGTGGGTGCGTCCACGTAGCGGATCGCATAACCGGCTTCGGTGAGCGGCGCTTCCAGGCAGCCCAGATCCTCAAAGGGCACATGACGGATGGCGAGTAATGATTTCATGCAATGTATTTTAGCTTCTACCTGTGCCCTCTCTGTTAAGGCATGTGACTTATACAAACACTATGTTTAATCAGACCCTCCACGGGATACGCGCGCCGGTAATATACTGTCAGCATGTCAGCCGCCCGCACGCACCTCTCCGCCGGGGTAGTGGTACTGCGCGATACGCAGGCCGACCGCCGTTTCCTGCTATTGCGCGCCTACAGCTATTGGGATTTCCCCAAGGGCGCGGTGGAGCCCGGGGAGACGCCACTACAGGCGGCCAGACGGGAAGTCCAGGAGGAAACCGGCATCCATGAACTGGAGTTCCGTTGGGGGGAAGCCTACCGGGAGACCGAGCCCTACAACCGCGGCAAGGTCGCTCGATACTACCTGGCACTGACATACGAAACGAAGATCACGCTGGCCGCCAATCCCGAGACCGGGATCCATGAACACATCGAATACCGCTGGGTGAACCATGCACAGGCCCTCAGGCTGATCACCCCGCGGGTCAAACTGATCCTGGATTGGGCCGATGCGCTGGTCAGCGAGCAACCGCCACAGAAGATTAGCACCGCACGTGATTGACGTGCCTGCATCAAGACGTTTACTGCAGTAGTGGTTTGAGTTTCACCCACACGTTATCCAGCACCCGTTGTTCTGCGATCGCCAGGGGATGTAGGCCATCCGCCTGTAACATCTCCCGATGCTGGGCCACGCCGTCCAGCAGGAACGGCACCAGCGGCACGTGGTACTCTTTCGCCAGCCGTGGATACACGGCTGCGAAACCGCGGGTGTACACCGGCCCATAATTCGGCGGCAGCATGATCCCCAGCAGCAAGACTCGTGCACTCGCCTGCTTCGAGAGTCTGATCATCTTTGCAATGTTTGCCTGCAGGGCGGTGACTGGCAGTCCGCGCAGGCCATCGTTGGCGCCCAGCTCCAGGATCACGATGTCGGGTTTGTGCCGCGAGAGTTCCACCGGCAGCCGCGTCAACCCCTGCGCAGAAGTATCGCCGCTGACGCTGGCGTTGACCACGCGGTAATCATTAGCGCGTGTCTTGAGTCGCTCCGCCAGCAGCGCTACCCAGCCCTGGGAAGTTTCGATACCGTAGGCGGCACTCAGGCTGTCGCCCATCACCAGGATAACGGGAGCTGCCGCCGGTCTGGCCGAGAGCGGTGCGGCACAACACAACAGCGTAATAAGAAGGAAACGTTTCGATATGCCCAATGAATCTCCTGAACAAGCACTGCTGCGCGTAGAACATGTAGGCAAACAGGTTACCAGCCCGGACGGCGCGCTGACCATCCTCGAGGATGTCTCACTCCTGATCCAGCGCGGTGAATCAGTGGCCATCGTCGGCCCATCCGGTTCCGGAAAATCCACCTTGCTGGGACTGATGGCAGGACTGGATGTGCCCAGCTGCGGCCATGTTTGGCTGAACGGCGAGGATCTCAGCACCCTGGATGAGGACAGCCGTGCGGTACGTCGCGCGCGCCAGATCGGTTTTGTGTTCCAGTCGTTCCATCTGCTGCCAGGACTGACGGCTCTGGAAAACGTGATGCTGCCGCTGGAACTGAATGCCCAGCCTCACCCGGCACAGAACGCACGTGCGGTACTGGCGGCCGTGGGTCTCGCGGAACGCGCCAATTATTACCCGCAGAAACTATCCGGCGGTGAGCAGCAGCGCGTGGCCATCGCCCGTGCCTATGCCGGTGAGCCCCAGATCCTGTTCGCCGACGAACCCACCGGCAACCTGGACGCCGCTACCGGCCACATCATCATCGAATTGCTGTTTCGACTGAATCGCGAGCATCACGCCACGTTGGTATTGGTGACCCACGATACCGAGTTGGCATCCCGCTGTGACCACATCCTGAACCTGCACGCCGGCCGGCTGGTGAGCGCCGCATGATGCTGCTGCGCCTGTCATGGCGGCAGTTCCAGCGCGGATTGCGCAGCGGTGAACTCCAGGTCATGGGCCTGGCGCTGGTGCTGGCGCTGGCCGCGGTCAGCGCCGTGGGATTTTTCACCAGCCGCGTGCATACCGCGATTCAGGAACAGGCAGGCGAGAGCCTGGCGGCGGATCTGGTGCTGTCCTCCGGAGAGCCGCTGGCCGCGGACTTCACGCAGATCGCAGTGGAAGCCGGCGTGCGCACTGCACAAGTGATGGATTTCCCCACGGTGCTGTTCAATGGCAACGATACACTGCTCACGAACATCCACGCCGTCAGTGATGGTTATCCACTGCGTGGCCAAGTGCGGGTCAGCACACAACCTTTCGGTCCGGCACAGGTTGTCCATACAATTCCTGAACGTGGCACCGTGTGGGTGGAAGCGCGGGTGCTCACTACCTTAAATCTCAAGGTGGGTGATACCGTCCAGATCGGCAAACTCAAGGCCCGCATCGCGTACGTGATCGCCTATCTTCCCGATGGCGGCTTCGGGTTCTCGTCCCTGGCCCCCAAAGTCTTGTTGAACTACGCGGACCTGCCGGCCACCGGCCTGGTGAACGCCAATTCACGGGTGCGTTACCGGCTGCTTATGGCCGGCAGCCCGGAGGTGATCGCCGGCCTGGAAAAAAACCTGGATAAACAACTGCCCGCCGGTGTGGAGATGCGGGATGTGCGCGACAGCCGCCGCGAGCTGGTGGAGGCCACCGACAGTGCGCAGCGGTTCCTGGCATTGGCGGCGCTGGTGAGCGTGCTGGTCTCAGCGGTTGCCATGATCCTGGCAGCCCGCCGTTATGCCACCCACTACACCGATACCGCCGCAATACTCAAATGCCTGGGACTGACGCGCCGGCGCGTGCAAACCCTACTGTTGCTGGAACTGCTGTTCCTGGGAATCCTGGCCGGCGCTATCGGAGTTCTGATCGGATTCCTGGCCCAGTACGGTCTGGTGGCGGCACTCAAGGGCCTGCTGCCGGCGGATCTGCCCGCCGCCTCCCTCATCCAGGCCCTGTCCGCATTCGGCATCGGCATCGTTCTGTTGATCGGTTTCGCACTGCCGCCACTCATGCAGCTCGGAGATACGCCCCCGGCGCGCGTGCTGCGCCATAATCTCGTGCCACCGCCGGTGCGCACCTATGTGATCTATGCGGCTGCGATATTCACCACCCTGGCACTGACCTGGTGGCAGGTGCATGAACTCAAGCTGGCGCTCTTCGTGCTGCTGGGTCTCGTCATCACGGTCGCCGTACTCGCACTGGGCGCGCTGCTGTTACTGGCAGTGCTACGGCCCTTGCGTCACGGGGCCGGCATCGGCTGGCGCTACGGTCTCGCCAACCTCAACCGTCACCGGTGCGATGCGGTCATCCAGATGGTGGCTTTCGGCATCGGCATCATGGTGCTGCTGCTGCTGGGACTGGTACGCGGCAATCTGCTGTCGAGCTGGCGCACTTCGCTGCCAGCAGATGCGCCCAACCAATTCATCATCAACATCCAGCCGGATGAGCGAAGTAGCGTACAAAATTTCTTCACCAGCCACGAGCTTCCTGCGCCGACGCTCTATCCGATCGTGCGCGCACGCCTCACTGCCATCAACGGCATGGACGTGAACCAGATCCATTTTGCCGAGCCACGTGCCCAGCGTATGCTCAACCGCGAGGCCAACCTGAGCTGGTCAGAGACACTCCCCACTGCCAACACCATCACCGAGGGCCACTGGTGGGATGCCAGCGAATCCCAGCTACCGCTCGCTTCACTGGAAGAGGATTTTGCCAAGCAACTCAAATTGAATATCGGCGATAAATTAACCTTCGATATCGGCGGCACGCCGACTGTCGTGAGCATCGCGAGCCTGCGCAAAGTCCGCTGGGATTCCTTCCAACCCAATTTCTTCGTGGAGCTTTCTCCCGGCGCCCTCTCCGACTACCCTGCCACCTGGATCACCAGTGTGTACCTGCCACCCCAGAAAGCTGTGATATTGGCGGATCTGGTACGGCAACTGCCCTCACTGACGATCTTCGACGTGGATGCCATCCTTGAGCAGGTGCGGCATCTCATGGACCAGGCTTCGCTGGCGGTGGAATACGTATTCCTGTTCACCCTCGGTGCCGGCATCGTGGTACTGCTGGCCGCGGTGCAGGCCACCCGCGACGAACGCCGTTTCGAAGCCGCCGTATTGCGCGCCTTGGGTGCCTCTCGGCGCCAGCTGCGCTCGGCCACAGCGACCGAGTATGCGGCCTTAGGATTCGTGGCTGGGCTTTTGGGCGCCCTGACTGCTTCCATTGTGGCCTGGCTGCTGGCCAGTCGCGTATTTTCCTTGCCCTATCACCCGGATTGGCGCGTGTGGACCGTCGGCATCATCGCCGGTACATCAATCGTTGGATTGAGTGGATTATTGGCGAATCGGCGCATCCTGAATACGCCGCCGGTGGAGACATTGCGCGAGACTTAGCGGCGAGCAATTATGAAATCGTGCTTTTCAGTC
>JAJYBN010000068.1 GCA_021779005.1 Pseudomonadota bacterium | reverse complement strand
TGTCCCTAATCGTAGACTATGAAAAATTCGGTGATCATCATACTTATAAGCAAATCATCGGTGATGGCACTCTAGCCACTCACGATCCGGAAGGTGATGTATTGTATGGCATCGAGGTATTTGTACATCCGGATTACCGGGATATGCGACTGGGCCGCCGTTTATACGACGCGCGCAAGAACCTATGCCGCCAGTTCAACCTGCGCGCGGTAATCGCAGGCGCGCGCATACCCGGTTTCCATGACTATGCCGACAAAATCGGACCGGATGAGTACATTGAGCTCGTCAAGCGCAAGGAAATCCGCGATCCCATTCTGAGCTTTCAGCTGGCGAATGATTTCCATGTGCGGCGCGTCATCCGCGACTACATTCCAAACGATGTAAAGTCACACGGCTACGCGGTGCTTGTCGAATGGAGCAATATCTTCTACCAGCCGAAAAAATCTTCGGCAGTGAGTCAACGCAAATCAACGGTACGGGTTGGAAGCGTGCAGTGGCAGATGCGGACGGTTAAATCGGTTGACGAATTGACACAGCACATCGAATTTTTCGTGGATGCCTTGGCTGGTTATAAGTGCGATTTCGCCCTGTTTCCCGAATTTTTCAACATCGCGCTCATGGGCCTGATGCCACAGGAAACACCTGCAGATGCGATCCGTACGCTGGCACAGTACACGTCCCCGGTTTGTGACGCCATGCGTGACCTGGCTTTGTCCTACAACATCAATATCGTGTCCGGCAGCATGCCAGTCTACGAAAACAACAGCCTTTACAACATATCGTTCCTCATGCGCCGCGATGGCAGCATGGAGTCACAATACAAGCTGCACCCAACGCCGGATGAACGTTCCTACTGGGGCGTGCGTGGGGGCGACAGGCTCAAGGTATTCGATACAGATGCGGGCCGGGTCGGCATTCTGGTGTGCTATGACTGCGAATTTCCGGAAACAGCTCGCATTCTTGCAGACCAGGGGATGCAAATTCTCATGGTACCGTACTGGACAGACACCAAGAACGGTTACCAGCGGGTCAGACGCTGCGCCCAGGCGCGGGCTATCGAAAACGAATGCTACGTGGCCATTACCGGCAGCTGCGGGAACCTGCCCAAAGTCGAAAACGCCGACATCCAGTATTCGCAATCTGCAGTATTTACGCCATCAGACTTCGCTTTCCCACACGATGGTGTGGCAGCGGAAAGCACACCGAATACCGAAATGACACTGATTGTGGATCTCGACCTCAACAAGCTCAAAGTACTGCACGAACGGGGTGGGGTACGCAATCTACTTGACCGTAGACAAGATCTCTACCGCGTGGAATGGCTGGGTACACGATAAGCAATCGTCAGATCGCAGGCATAGATTTATCTTCGGTGAGATAAATCAGCCCACGAATGTGGCGGTAAATGTACCAGATCCACACAATCAGGAATCCAACCCAACCCACCACGAATCCGATCAACACCAGGTAACTGGCACCGATTAGGATGCACCACAGGATGGACCACCAAAAGGTACGAATCATCCAGGAATGATGGCTGTCCATCATGGGGCCGTCGTCGCCATGTTTAATGTAATTGATGATCAGCGCCACGATGCTGAGGATGCCAGTGATGGCCCCCAAGAGATGCAGGATGTAAGCCACGAGGGTGACGCCGTTGCCTGATTTACCATCCGTCATGCGTTGAACTCCGTTATAAGTCCTTAAGTAGGTATAAGGTTAGCATCAGGAAACTCAAGCCGCACCCGGCGGTTCTGGCGCCCTTTCTTTTCGATCTTGCTGACCATCACAGCGCCAATTTCACCGATACGCGCCACATGCGTACCGCCGCAGGGCTGCAAATCAACACCCTCGACATTCACCAGACGCACGCGCCCCACGCCTCGTGGAGGCTGCACCGACATGGTCTTCACCAGCTCCGGGTGGGCGTCCAGTTCTGCATCCGTAATCCAGCGGAATGATACCGGTGCGTCGCTGCCTATCAGGGCAGTGAGCTGCTCGTTCACTGCATCTTTATCAGGCGTCTCCGGTAAATCGAAATCCAGCCGCCCATAACCATCACCGACCTGGCCGCCGGTGACCGGCGCGATGATGATGGCCGATAACAGATGCAGGCAAGTGTGCATGCGCATCAGACGGTGACGTCGCGACCAATCGATCTCCAGTGTGACACTCACACCGGGTCGCAGCCAATTCGTGAACTCCATGGGTACATGCAGGATTTCACCGGGCTGCGCACCTTTGCGGGTATTGGCGATGCGCAGTTCACGACCATCGGCGAGACGCAACAGGCCGGTATCGCCCGGCTGGCCGCCGCCTTCCGGATAGAACACCGTGCTGTCCAGACGGATGCCGTGCTCATCCATGCCCAGAACCGTAGCTTCACACGTGCGCGCATAGGCATCACTTCGGAAAAGCTCTTCAGTCATTTGTTGCCTTCAGCGTACGGCTCAAACTTGAGGGCGGCGGAATTGATGCAATAGCGCAATCCTGTGGGCGCCGGTCCGTCATCGAACACGTGACCCAGATGGGCGTCACAACGCGCACACACGACTTCGACACGCTGCATCCCATGGCTACTGTCCGTATGTCGCTCCAGGTTGGCTTCGCTGGCTGGCGCTGAGAAACTCGGCCAGCCACAGTGGGATTCAAACTTGGCATCGGACGTAAACACCGGGTTGCCGCAGCACACGCAGCTATAAACGCCCGCCGCTTGATTATATAGGTACTCACCGGTACCGGGTCGCTCGGTAGCCTGCTTGCGTGTGATGGCATATTGCTCTGGCGTGAGTTCGGCGCGCCAGACTGCATCAGGTTTGCGAATCTTTTCCATGGGCCTCACCTGTAATTTCCGGCGTCTTTGCCTCGGAGCAGGGGTGCAGCTAAGTCCTTACCGGCGTAGTAAATATTACGCCGTGAGTATGCGCCCGGCATTCGCAGTCGTCATGGCGCGGCTATTTTGGAGCCTGCTCAGGCTAGCTATGAGCGGAAATCCGCCAGGCAATCTGCTACTCTATGCGCCGCTTTATTCCAGATAGACAAGTGTAAACCCGACCCAGGGAGACCTCCGATGCGGAGTCGCTTTGCTGCCATCATATTTGCCTGCGCTATGCTCACCGTGAGCCTCGCCGTTCGCGCAGACGGCGATATCGCCAAGGGCAAAGTCGCATCCCAGACTTGCCTCGGATGCCACGGCATCCCTGATTACACCAACGTCTATCCCACATATCGCGTCCCAAAACTGGCCGGGCAAAATGCAGCATACATCGTGCATGCACTGGAGGAATATAAATCCGGTGCTCGCAGTCACCTGACCATGCATGCCCAGGCTTCTTCCCTAAGCCAGCAGGATATGCAGGACATCGCCGCGTACTTCCAGAGTCTGGGATCGGCAGATAATCATTAAAGAGGGTCGATAACAATGAAGCTCGTATCGCTATTCGCTATTTTGAGCCTGGCGATTTTCACAACGGCTACCATGGCTGAAACGTCAGCGAGTCCCTCGCCGCCTGCGACACTCGCCTGGGCCGCGCAGCATTTCAAGGACACCTGTTCTTCCTGCCACGGCGCCGATGGTGCCCATCCCCTGCCGCTGCCGGGAAATCCACCACCCATCATCGCAGGCCAGTACCAGGATTATCTTGTCCAGGCACTCACGGAATACCGTGACGGCCAGCGCCAGAACATCATCATGGCGCCGCAGGCGAAAGACCTCACGAATGCCCAGGTGCGCGTACTGGCAGCCTATATCGCCAACCTGCCCACTCCGTTACACAGCCTGCCACGGCCGGAATTCGGCCACTAATGAACGTTTTCTCACTGGAATAACCAGCCAATTCAGCGTCGGGCATTCGCCTCAATGACATTCAGGTAATCTTCACCGAGCTGCTGCATCTGGTCTACGATCCAACTCTGGCGGTGCAATAAATAATCAGAGGGCTCCACTACATCGGAGCGATCCGGTGACGGCAGGGCCGCTGCCAATAGTGCGGCTTCACCCGGCCCGAGCTGTGCCGGTGATTTATTGAACAGACGCCGCGCCGCGGCACCCACGCCAAATACATTGCTGTCGAACTGAGCGGTGTTGAGATACACCTCCAGAACCCTTTGCTTGGGCCATTCAGTATTCAGCAGCACGGTGAAATAGGCTTCCAGCAGCTTGCGGAAATAGCTGCGCCCCGCCCACAGATACAGGTTCTTGGCGGTCTGCTGCGTGATGGTGCTGGCGCCACGGATATAACGGCTCACGCGGTTGTGCTGCAGCGCTTCTTCGATGGCGACCCAGTCAAAACCATCGTTATACGGGAAAGTCTGGTCTTCTGAAGCGACCACAGCGAGACGCATGGCGGGGGCAATCCTCCCATAATCCACCCATTGATAATCGATATGCGCGCCCGTATTGCCGTGAGTCTGCAGATATAACAGACGCTGCTGCATGAAAGCCGTAGTGGTTGGAGCCACAAGACCGCGGAATCCAACACCAACCAAAGTCCCAAGGAACGATAACCACACGATCGTCAGTAAACGCCAAGCCAGATGCCGTATACCGCTGGATAATGAGGAATCTTGAGTGCTGGTCATTTGATACCACGCCGCGTCAGTAAATATACGGCGAAAGTCGGCAGCCAGTGGCTGCCAGCATACAATTCATCATGTATCGCGGCGAATCCGGCTTGTGTGTGTGCGACCGCTGCGGCCAGCACAGCTTCACGGAGGTTGTCATTCACCGGGAGTGCGCTCGCAATGCCCTCGCACATCCAGGCACGGCTGAGATTCAAGCCGTCCAGATGGGCCATTTTGCCGTCGGTGGGGTCTCTTGAGATTACTGGTCGCAGCCACTTCGTATCTGAAGAGTGCGGGATTTGCGGCATGAATGATTTCAGCCAGCCTGTAAACTCCTTTTGCGTCAAAACACGTCGCATCAAGTCGGCTTCTGCCAACGCCGGCGACAGGAAATCATGGCCTGACGGTTCATAGGCAAGTGGTGCATGCGTGTCTTGCAGATAAAAATCCCGGCTGCGGGTTTCCACCAGGCTCATTAGCTGCCTGTCATTATTGATGCGGGCACAGTCATGGATCAGGCCTAAAGCAAAGGCAGTCTGGGCATGCTCGCCGCTGCGCACTGGATGCGTGAGCTTCGGCAACCACTCGGCAAAGCGTAGCCTGGCCATCTCTTCCAGTGGCGCCAACAGTGCATGCCAACGCACTGCTTCACTCGACTGCCATTCGTGGAGTTCTGCAGAAAGTTGCAGCAGCCAGGCGAGCCCATAGGGACGCTCATAGGTGGCCCTATGTGGCTGTTCGAAATACGCCCGTTCTGCGCCCAGCTTCTCTGCTGTCAGTTGCCTATCCAGAAGACGATGGATATCTGGAGCGAATACTGCTTGCGGGTAAAGGCGCAAGAGCCGCACCAGCAACCAGTGACTGTGGACTGCGGAGTGCCAGTCGTAACTTCCGTAAAATACCGGGTGCAGCATGCGCGGCGTCATGGCATCTACGTCGCCATTCAGCATGTGCGTGATGTGATTTGGATATTCACGCACCACGTTCTCCATGACCAGGCGTGCAAAGCGCGCCGCGGTTCCTTTATCCAATATGAGGCGCGTAATGCTCATAGATTTACGAGTTCCACATCCTGCAGGTTGACCGGTTCACCCAGAAACAGGCTGCCGATACGCGCGAAGCGTTCGGCGCTATCGGTAGCCAGAAAATGTGCGTCGCCGCTTCCGGAGGTTCGCGCAAGGTTGGATTGGTGCAAAAATTTTTCCACGGCTCGCGCCACGGTTTCGCTGGAGTCCACTAGTACCACGCCCGGTCCGGCCACATGGGCGATAGTGTCTTTCAGCAGGGGGAAATGCGTGCAACCAAGCACCAGGCAATCGAGGCCCTGGCGTTTCTTTTCCTCCAGCATCGGTTGGAGATATTCGCGCACCACCGCTTCCACCAAAGGTCCTTTAATCCAGCCTTCCTCTGCCAGCGCCACAAACAGTGAACAGGCTTGCGAAAAAACCTGCGCGTCGCCCCGCTGCGACTGGATGGCGCGTTTATAGGTGCCACCACGTACCGTGCTCTCGGTCGCCAACACCGCAATGTGCCCGCTTTTGGAAGCATTTATTGCAGCCATGGCACCGGCCTCCACCACGCCGATCACCGGCAAGGAAGTAAATTCCTTGCTGAGCCTGGGCATAGCCACGGCGGAAGCCGTGTTGCAGGCAATCACCAGCATCTTTATGCCACGCGCCACCAGATGGGATGCGGCTTGTACGGCATAGCGCGCCACGGTCTCCGGACCCTTGGTACCGTATGGCAACCGTGCGGTATCACCGAGATAAAGCCAACGCTCCTGCGGCAGGCGTTCACGCAAGGCCCGCAACACCGTCAACCCGCCCATGCCGGAGTCGAAAATGCCGATGGGAAGTTCAGTCAGGCCAACCGGCCCGTGTTCTGGAGTCATGCTAACCAGTATCGTGTCCGGCTATGAGCCGCTCTTCAGCGCGCGCCCGGCGGCGCAATCGACTCTTCAGCACGGATGTCCGGAGCCTCGATATTTTCCGCCTTCCAGATCATGGCGCGGTGGATACGGTT
>JAJYBN010000067.1 GCA_021779005.1 Pseudomonadota bacterium | reverse complement strand
ACCCCAAGGCCGTGAAGCCGCCGTATTTGGCATCCAAGCCCAAGCTCATAGCAGCATTGGAGGAAAAGTTCAGGCAGGCACACAAGATACCGGCGAACAAGAAACTGGTGTTCGTGCATGCGGGTCATGGTGGTTCGGCCACCAACCTGTCCCTGGGACACTATGCACGCCTCATCCGCACGCTGGCCACGTCCAGGAAACTGCATTTCGTGCTGACGGCCGGGCCTGACGAGGAGGAGCAGGCTCAGCGACTCGCCAGCCTGTTGTCGAAAGCGCCTCACACGGTCTTCGTCTCAAAGAATGGTCTACAGGATTTCGCCCGGCACCTGCAATTCTGCGATGTATTCATCAGCGGGTCCACCGGTCCACTGCATATCGCCGGGGCGCTGGATTGCTGTACAGTGGCCTTCTACCCGCGCCGTCGTTCATCCACGGCATTGCGCTGGCAGACTGTCAATTCACCTGAACGGCGTATGGCATTTGAACCGCCCGACAGCCGCGAGGAAAATGACATGCAGGCGATCGATCTGACCCTGGCTGCCGCGATGATAAGCAAACAATATCTGTTATGAATGGAGCAAGTATTTAATGATTCGTCTACAAGGATTTCAATCTCAATCACAGCAGGGTCCGTTTGCCAGGCTTTTGGCATCGTTGCTGCTGATTGTTGCAGGTGTGTTTGCATTGTTCTTCGGCGCTTTTATTATTGCCATACTTCTTGGTATTGGTGTCATTCTGTTCTTTATCCTGTATCTGCGAGCCTGGTGGCTGCGCCGTAAGCTTGGTTTAAATGTGCATCCTCGCAACTCCCGAAAGACGCATGATTCAGGTGTAACGATTGAGGGTGAATATACAGTGGAGGATGACAATAACGACGGAAAGGGTGGGCAGTAAAAGAGCTGCGGATTAATCCCAGCGATCATCCTTGACCTGCACCATGCCATCCTGGACGCGCACTGGGAATGTTGAGACCGGTTCATAGGCAGGCTCAGCTAGAACATCGCCAGTACGCACGTCGAACTGGGCGCCATGTCGGGGGCAGGTGATGACACAACCGGCGAGCTGACCGCCGGTGAGGATCCCGCCGTCATGGGTGCAGACATCCTCGATGGCGTAGAACTTACCCTCAATATTGAATACAGCAACCATGACATCGTTGATGTCGATGGTCCTATATTGGCCGGGAGGGATTTCCTCCACCAGCGCCACCTTGACCCAATCAGCCATGCAGATACCTTAAATGACCCTTACCCTTATCCCTATCTTGAAGGGAGAGGGAAATAAAAACCCTTCTCCCTCCGGAGAAGGGCGGGGATTAGGAAATAAATATATCGGTTCATTTGTTTGGCGCCTTTAATAGTACATGCCGGTCTGCAGCTTAGCCTCGTCCGACATCATCTCGCGGTTCCAGGGCGGGTCGAACACCAGTTCCACGTGCGCGTCTTTCACCAGCGGCACCGATTCGATCTTCTGCTGCACATCCGCCGACAGGATGTTGCCCATACCGCAGCCCGGTGAGGTCAGGGTCATCTTCACCTGCACGTGTTTCTTGCCCTCGCCGGCATCGCTCAGTGCGCATTCGTATACCAGGCCCAGGTCCACGATGTTGATGGGGATCTCCGGGTCATAGCAGGTCTTCAACTGCTCCCACACCAGTTTCTCAACATCCTTGTCGGTATGGTTTTCCGGCAGCGTGGGTACGGGCGGAGGTTCCAGCCCCAGAGCATCCGCATCCTTGCCGGCGATGCGCAGCAGGTTGCCGTCCACATACACGGTGAAGCTACCGCCCAGGGATTGCGCCAGGTTGACTTCGGTGCCTTCCGGGATGATGACGCGCGTGCCGGCCGGGATCATAGCCGCTTCGCAGGCGCGTTTCAGGTTAACGGGTTCGCGGTCGTACATGGTTTATTCCGTCGATACCGACGTGGTTTCCGGATGTTCCAGTGCATTTTTGAGTGTGTGCCAACAGAGCGTCGCGCATTTGACCCGCGAAGGGTATTCACGCACGCCCGAAAGCGCCGCGAGCTTACCCAGGGATTCCAGATCACGCTCCGGATCTTCGATGGTGAGCAGCGCGTGCATCTTCTCGAACAATTGTTCAGCTTGCGCCACCGTCTTGCCCTTGACGACTTCGCTCATGAGTGAAGCCGAGGCCACGGAGATGGCGCAGCCGGAGCCCTCGAAACTCACGTCGCTGATACGCTCACCGTCGAGTTTGAGATACACGGTGAGCTTGTCGCCGCAGAGGGGGTTGAAACCTTCCTGGACGCTGGTGGCGTCGGCGAGTTTGCGGAAGTTACGCGGACTGCGGTTGTGATCCACGATCACGTCCTGGTAGAGATCTTTGAGGTCCATCAGCGGAACACCTCGCGGGCTTTACCCAGGGCCTGCACCAGTGCGTCGATATCCTCGCGGGTGTTGTAGAAGGCGAGGGAGGCACGGGCGGTGGCGGAGATGTGGAAATGCTCCATCACCGGCATGGCGCAGTGATGGCCGGTACGGATGGCGACGCCCTGCTGGTCGACGATGGTGCCGATGTCGTGTGGATGTATCCCGTCCATCACGAACGACAGCACCCCGGCCTTGTGCCGAGCGGTGCCAACGAGCTTCACACCGGCCAGCGACTGTAGTTGCTGCGTACCGTATTCCAGCAGGCCGCGTTCATAGTCGCGGATGGATGCCATGCCGATGTTCTCCAGGTAACCCACCGCCGCACCCAGACCGATGGCGCCGGCGATATCCGGCGTGCCGGCCTCGAACTTGTGGGGCAGCACGTTCCAGGTACTGCCGCTGAAGCGCACCGTGCGGATCATCTCACCGCCACCCTGATAAGGCGGCATGTCGGCGAGCAAGGCCTCTTTTGCGTACAGCACGCCGATGCCGGTGGGTCCGAACATCTTGTGGCTGGAGAACGCGTAGAAATCGCAGTCCAGGTCCCTGACATCCACTGGCAGATGCGGAACAGCCTGGGCGCCGTCCAGCAGCACCGGCACGCGCTGTTGATGCGCGTGCGCAATCATGGCCTTGACCGGGTTTACACTGCCCAGCGCATTGGAGATGTGGGTCACGGCCACCAGCCGGGTACGCGGGCTGAAGAGCTGCTCATAGGCGCCGGGTTGCAGCTCACCGGCCTCGTTGATGGGGATGATCTTGAGTTCCACGCCGGTCTGCTCACGCAGCAGCTGCCAGGGCACGATGTTGGAATGGTGTTCCATCTCCGAGAGGATGATCTCATCGCCGCTCTGGAGATGGCTGCGGCCATAGCTCTGGGCCACCAGGTTGATGGCCTCGGTAGTGCCGCGCACGAAGATGATCTCTTTGATGGAGGCGGCATTGATGAACCGCCGCAGCTTCTCACGCGCACCCTCATAGGCCGCCGTGGCCTGTTCGCTCAGATGATGCACGCCCCGGTGCACGTTCGAATTGTAGCGCTGGTAATAATCCGAGACTGCATCGATGACCGCCTGTGGTTTCTGGGAGGAGGCGGCATTGTCCAGATATACCAGCGGTTTGCCATGGACCAATTGTCTGAATACGGGAAAATCACGCCGCCAGCGCAGCGCATCGAACGCCGGTATTACGGCAGGTATATGCAAGCTGTCATGCCGGGCATTCATAACGGCTCCATCACGGTGGCCAGGCCGGGCAGTACCGAGTTGATCTGGCGGGCGGCATAGGCACGTAGCTCCGGTGTATCGATGCGCTCCAACAATCGATAGGCGAAAGCCTCCACCAGCATGCCGCGTGCGCTCTGCGCATCGATTCCGCGTGAGCGCAGATAGAACAGCGCCTGCTCATCCAGTTGGCCGATGGTGGCGCCGTGACTACATTGCACGTCGTCGGCGTAGATCTCCAGTTCCGGTTTGGTATCGATCTCGGCACCGCGTGATAACAGCAGATTGTTGTTGCTCTGGGCTGCATTTGTCTTGATCGCGTGTTTGGCCACGATCACCTTGCCGTTGAATACCGCGCGCGCGTGGCCTCCGATGATGCCGTGGTACAGCTCATCACTGTGGGTGTCGGGTGACAGATGTTCGATGCGCGTGTGGTTGTCCACGTGCTGCCTGCCGTTTACGGCGTACAAGCCATTGAACACAGTGCGCGCCTGTGGCGCTTGCAGGCGGGTCTGCAGGTCGGTGCGTATCCACAGCCCGCCCAGGTTGAAGGTGTGTGACGTGTAAGAGCTGGCGTGTTGCTGATCGACAGCCACACGGCTCACATGGAAATCTCCGGGGCTTTCCCTGTGGATGCGCAGATGTTCGAGGCTGGCGCTGTCCTCGAGCAGGATCTGGGTGACACTGTCGGTGAAGTTGGCTGAACCTTCGAGTCCGTAATAAGTTTCAATGACTGTCACCTGGGAGTGCGCGCCAAGTCTTAGCAGGATGCGCGGATAGCAGGCACTGGGCTGCGGTTGCTGGCGCGACACGAAGATTAGTTGCAGCGGACGTTCCAGATGCACAGCCGCATCGCATTCGATTAGGACGCCGTCCTGCAGGAATGCCGTATTCAGGGCCGTGAAACTATCCCGTTTCCAGATGGTTTCTGGCGCGAGCCATGTTTGCAGGCCGCGGGCATCCTGTTGCAGGGATTGACTCAGCTCGGTGATGTGCAGGCCGGAGATCCTGTTGACAGCATCATTGAGTACCGGCGTATAGCGGCCGTTGATGAAGATGAGTTGATACGCGGGTTGCTCGCGCAGCAGAACCGGCTCCAGCAAGCCCGGCTGTATTTGTTCAGGAACCGACGATGTTGAGACGAAGCCGCGTTTTTCCAGCGGCCGCAGACTGGTGTACTTCCAGTCTTCATCACGCTCGCCGGGGAAACCCTGTGCGGTGAAATGTGCGAACGCATCGCGGCGCAGATCTTTCAGCCATACGGCTTTATCCGCATGCGTGGATGCGAATGCCTTGAATCCCTCCGTATACGGGCGTAGTGCTTCGGTCATGGCGTTCATGCTGCGGCCTCCGCCAGTACCCAGTCATAGCCGCGGCGCTCCAGTTCCAGCGCCAGCTGCTTGTCGCCGGACTTGAGGATGCGGCCGTCGGCCAGCACGTGCACCACATCCGGCTCCACGTAATCCAGCAGCCGCTGGTAGTGGGTGACCATGACCATGGCATGTTCCGGGCTGCGCAGCTCATTGATGCCCTGGGCCACTATTTTGAGGGCGTCGATGTCCAGGCCGGAATCGGTCTCATCCAGCAACGCCAGTCTCGGTTCCAGCACCAGCATCTGCAGGATCTCGTTGCGTTTCTTCTCGCCGCCAGAGAAACCCTCGTTAACCGCGCGGTTCAGGAAGCTCGGATCGATGCCCATGAACTGCATCTTGGCCTTGACCACGGTTAAGAAATCCATGGCATCCATCTGCGGTTCACCGCGTTGTTTGCGGATGGCGTTATAGGCAGCCTTGAGCAGATACACGTTGTTGACGCCAGGGATTTCCACCGGGTACTGGAAGGCCAGGAACACGCCGGCACGGGCGCGCTCCTCAGGCGGCATACTCAGCAGGTCCTTGCCCAGATACGTAACGCTGCCAGCGGTCACTTCGTAACCCTCGCGACCGGCAAGGATGTGCACCAGGGTGCTCTTGCCGGACCCGTTGGGGCCCATGATGGCGTGGATCTCGCCAGCTTTTACTTCGAGGTTCAGGCCTTTCAATATCTCTTTGCCTTCGACCTTGGCGTGTAAATTTGTGATACTCAGCATGTATTCAGAATCCTCATAAATAATTCACCATCTCCCTTTATGGGAGGATCAAGGTGTGTGTTTAGCCCACGGCACCCTCCAGCGTCACCGCCAGAAGACGTTGCGCTTCCACGGCAAATTCCATGGGCAGTTCCTTGAACACGTCTTTGCAGAAGCCGCTGACGATCATGTTGACCGCGTCTTCGGTTTCGATGCCACGGCTACGGCAATAGAACAACTGGTCGTCGCCGATCTTGGAGGTGGTGGCTTCATGTTCGACCTTGGCGGTCGGGTTCTTCACTTCCATATAAGGAAATGTGTGCGCGCCGCAACGCTCGCTCATCAGCAGAGAATCGCACTGTGTATAGTTACGCGCGTGCTCGGCTGCGGCCACCACTTTCACCAGTCCGCGGTAGCTGTTCTGGCCATGGCCGGCGGAGATACCCTTGGAGACGATGGTGCTCTTGGTGTTCTTGCCGATATGGATCATCTTGGTGCCGGTGTCAGCCTGCTGGTAATGGTTGGCGACTGCCACCGAATAGAACTCGCCGATGGAGTTGTCGCCCTTCAGCAGCACGCTGGGATATTTCCAGGTGATGGCCGAGCCGGTCTCCACCTGCGTCCAGGAGATGCGCGAGTTAGCACCACGGCAGTCGCCGCGCTTGGTGACGAAGTTGTAGATGCCGCCCACGCCGTGTTCATCGCCCGGGTACCAGTTCTGCACAGTGGAATACTTGATCTGCGCGCCTTCCAGCGCGATCAGTTCCACCACCGCGGCATGCAGCTGGTTCTCGTCGCGCATGGGCGCGGTGCAACCTTCCAGGTAACTCACGTACGCGCCTTCCTCGGCCACGATCAGGGTGCGCTCGAACTGCCCGGTCTTGGCGGCGTTGATGCGGAAAGAGGTGGA
>JAJYBN010000066.1 GCA_021779005.1 Pseudomonadota bacterium | reverse complement strand
CCACAGCCAGCCGTAATCCCAGTGGCCGGCATGCCCGCCGTGGTCATCGCTGTGGCCCCAACGGGGATTAGCATGACCGTCTGCCCAGGCGCATGGGATCACTGATGCACTGACGAGGAGCGTGCTCAACATCAATACCGGGATGATGCGTTTCATAAGTGTTCTCCGCTAAAGAAATCATTGTATTTACATGCAGAAACGACCCCTCAATGTCCGGTGAACACGCCTGTGACGCATTAACAATTTGATACATGGCTCGGACGCGGGCAACCGGAGTGGTGGCAGGCAACATTAACAATTATTTAGCTGCAGTCTGCAGGAGCGGACACCGCGGCCGGAATGCAGCGCCGAACTTGTGAGCCTTGGCTGTTTCTGGGATAGTGCTGCCGCTGGTCTTAACCATTTACACAGTATTGTTCGGAGTCCCCATGTCGAAATCCACGACGCGTATCGCGCTGGCAGTTTTACTGCTGTTCGTCAATCTGTCACCGACGGCCATTGCCGGGTCCGACAGCCAGCAGGTGCTGCGCGCCACACTCAAGAATGGACTGCGGGTGGTGATTGTGAAGAACACCCTGGCGCCGGTGGTGACCACGGAGATGAATTATCTAGTGGGTTCCAACGAGGCCCCCGCTGGTTTCCCCGGCACCGCCCATGCACTCGAACATATGATGTTCCGCGGCAGCCCGGGCTTGTCCAAGGATCAACTGGCGGAGATCACCGCCGCGCTGGGTGGCGACTTCAACGCCGCTACCACCCAGACGGTCACCCAATATTACTTCACGGTAGCGGCCAGCGATCTGGATGTAGCGTTGCACATCGCCGCCATCCGCATGCACGCCGTGGATCTGAGCCAGGCGGAATGGGACAAGGAGCGCGGCGCCATCGAACAGGAAGTCTCGCGCGATCTCTCTAATCCGCAGTATGTATTCTATTCACAGTTGCTGGCCGCCATGTTCAAGGGCACACCGTATGCAAATGACGCGCTTGGCACGCGGTCGTCCTTCAACAAGACTACAGCCGCGATGCTCCAGGAGTTCCATTCCGACTGGTATGCGCCCAACAATGCGATATTCGTGATCGTAGGTGACGTGAATCCGCAGACTACACTGGCACAAGTGCAAAAGCTGTTCGCGGACATCCCGGCGAAGAAGCTTCCACAGCGGCCAGTGGTGGATCTGGAGCCGGTAAAGGCGCAACAAATGGATCTGCCGACCGACCTGCCTTATGGTCTGGCAGTGATCGCGTATCGGTTCCCGGGGCTGACGGCCAAAGACTATGCCGCAAGCCAGATACTGGGGGATGTCCTGGCCAGCAAACGCGGCAGCCTGTACGCCTTGGTGCCCGAGGGCAAGGCTTTATATGCTGGTTTCGAGGCCAGCGCATTTCCGCAGACAGGGCTGGGTTTTGCGCTCGGCGTATTTCCCAAGGGCGGCGATGCCGCGCAGCTGTTGCAGGAGATGAACAGCGCTTTCACGACCCTACTCAAGGATGGGGTACCAGCGGATCTGGTGGAAGCCGCCAAGCGCCAGGAGATCGCGCAACTTGAATTCCAGAAAAATTCAGTCACCGGGCTGGCAAATGCCTGGTCAGCGGCGCTGGCCTTCCAGGGCCTCTCGTCACCCGATGAGTTGCAGGCGGCCTTTGCGGACGTGACCACCGCCGATGTGGACCGGATGGCGCGCGTCTATCTGGATCCTGGGCATGCCATCACGGCTGTGCTTACACCGGAGTCGTCTGGCAAGCCGGTTGCCGGTAAGGGGTTCGGCGGTGCGGAATCGTTCAGCAGTGCGCCGGAAAAACCCGTGGAACTTCCGGAGTGGGCAGCCACCGCACTAGCGCGTCTGAGATTGCCGAAATCCAGCCTGCATCCCTATGCGACACGCTTGTCCAATGGCATCCGTCTCATCGTGCAACCGACGGATGTGAGCGATACGGTGTCGGTGTATGGACGTATCCGCAATCAGCCGAAATTACAGGAATCGCCTCATCAGGAAGGTGTGGCGGATGTGCTGGATGGGCTGTTCGATTACGGCAGCACCAATTTAGACCGGCTGGCGTTCCAGAAAGCCCTGGATGCGATCGCCGCCCAGGAAAACGCCGGCGTGGATTTCTCGGTGCAGGCACCGGCCGAATATTTCGAGCGCGCCGTGCAGTTATTGGCCGACAACGAACTGCATCCGGCACTGCCGGCCGCGGCCTTCCCAGTGGTGCAGATGCAGACCGCGCGTCTGGTCGGCGGGCAGTTGGGAAGCCCGGATTATCTGTTCCAGCGCGCCGCCACCAAGGCGCTGGTTCCGGTGGGCGATCCCAGCTTGCGGGAAGCGACACCCGAGTCGGTCATGGGCCTGAAGCTCGCAGATGTGCAGTCGTATTACACCCAGGCCTTCCGACCCGACCTGACCAGCATCGTGGTCATCGGCAAGGTAACGCCGGCACAAGCAAAGTCTATAGTAGAAAAATATTTTGGCGGCTGGACTGCCAAGGGCAAACCGCCGCTCACCGACTTGCCGCCGATCCCACCCAACAAACCTTCCCAGACTGTGGTGCCTGACAGGACCAGCCAGCAGGACACGGTGATGCTGGCGCAAAGCCTGGGGGTGACCCTGTTCAGTTCCGAACGCTACGCCCTGGATCTGGGCAATCAGGTGCTGGGCCAGGGCTTCTATACGTCGCGCCTGTATCGGGATCTGCGCGAAAAAACCGGGCTGGTCTATAACGTGAGTTCCAATCTGAACCTGGGTCGTACCCGCGGTTTCTATCAGGTGCTCTATGGCTGTGACCCGGACAAGGTGGCCCAGGCCAGGGCGCTGGTCATCCGCGATCTCAAGCAGATGCAAAGCCTGCCGGTGACTGCAGCGGAACTACAACGCGCCAAGGCCTTGATACTGCGCGGCATCCCGCTTCGGCAAGCGAGTATCGACGAGCTTGCCGGTGGCCTGTTGAAGGATTCGGTCAACGGCTTGCCACTGGATCAGTCCATGATCACGGCACGCCAGGTGCTGGGCCTTACGGCCTCCGATATACAGGCGGCCTACAAACATTGGCTGCGGCCCGATGATCTGGTGGAGATCGTGAAAGGACCGGATCCGCACTGACGACAGACGAGGCCTGATGCCTGATTTCAGGATGTCCGATACGTTGACGGTGCGAGCGTGATTTGCGCTTCGACACAGCCGGGATTCCTGGAGGCGACCCGTATATACATCAGATCGGATTATTTCGCTGAAAGTCCATGCAAATCCGTTGACAGTGTAAAAGTCGGGGGCTAGCATCCGCGCCGGCATGGTCAATCGGAGGCGCCCACATGGGCAGTTGTAGTAGTCACTGTAAACGGAAAACCCGCCTGTCGGGCAGTGCCTCCCGCGTCTGATATCTCTTCCGCGTGGATGCGACCGCCTCCAGGCAACACGGATATCCACGCACCGATGCGCACTCAGAGCTTAAACAAGCCATCACTGATTCTCGAAGCTGCGCGCGCTTGGTGTTCGTATACCTACCGAGGCTGGGTTTGCCATTTCCAGTGCACCTCAACATCAATTAGGTGCAAGCGTGGAATTGAAGGTCACCAACAAACAGCTGCTTAACGGCGGAGGCCCGGCCACTCAGAACGCTGGCTCGCGCATACGTGCACGCCTGCTGGAAGTCAGCTGCATGGGCGCAGACGACGTCCTGGATAAATTCGACACCAGCATTCAGGGACTGGTGGAGGCCGCAGCCCAGTCGCGGCTCACCGATCATGGCCCAAATAGTTTCGCACGCGAGAAAAAACACGGCTTCCTGTATCAACTCATCAAGCGGCTCAGCAACCCGCTGAATCTGCTACTGATCGTGCTGTCGGTCATCTCGTTTGTTACAGGAGACATCGATGGCGGCGTCATCATTGCGGCCATGGTGGTGTTATCGGTCGTGCTCACCTGGGTTCAGGAAGCGCGCTCCAATAATGCTGCCGAGAAGCTGCGCGCCATGGTGACCACGACCGCGACAGTCTTGCGCCGTGAGGAGCTGGATGATACCCAGCCGGATGCAGATGATGATAAGACCGGCGAACCGAATGTTACCTACAAAGCTGTGCGCAAACAGGTGCCTATCGAAGAGCTGGTGCCTGGCGATCTGGTGCAGCTCTCCGCCGGCGACATGATCCCGGCGGACGTACGCCTGTTATCCGCCAAGGACCTGTTCATCAACCAGTCAGCACTCACCGGCGAGTCATTGCCGGTGGAAAAAATAGCCACCGCGGTGGAGGGTGCCAGCGGCAATCCACTGGAGCTGAGTAACCTGTCGTTCATGGGCACCAACGTGGTGAGCGGCACGGCCATCGCATTGGTGGTCATGACCGGCGCCGAGACCTATTTCGGCTCGATCTCCGGGACGCTGATAGGCGAACATATCCGCACCAGTTTCGACCGGGGCATCCATCGCTTCACCTGGCTGATGATCCGCTTCATGGCGGTGATGGTGCCGCTGGTATTTCTCATAAACGGCCTCACCAAGGGTGATTGGGGCCAGGCCTTCCTGTTTGCGCTTGCGGTGGCCGTGGGCCTGACGCCGGAGATGCTGCCGATGATTTTGAGCGCCAACCTCGCCAAAGGTGCGTTGGTGATGTCGCGCCGCAAAGTGATCGTCAAGCGCCTGAGTTCCATACAGAATTTCGGCGCCATGGATGTATTGTGCACCGACAAGACCGGAACGCTCACTCAGGACAAGGTGTTGCTGGAAAGGCACGTGGATATCAATGGCAATGAAAACGAGCGGGTCCTGGAACTGGCATTCCTCAACAGTTATTACCAGTCAGGACTTCGCAACCTGCTGGATATCGCAGTGCTGGAAAAAGTCGAGATGTACGCTGACCTGCATCCGGAGCGCAATTACCGCAAGGTCGACGAGATCCCCTTCGATTTCCAGCGCCGTCGCATGTCGGTGGTGGTCGAGGAGGAGCATGAGCGTCACCTGCTGATCTGCAAGGGTGCAGTCGAGGAGATTTTCAGCATCTGCTCACAGGCTGAAGTCGACGGCCATCGCAAGCCGCTGGTGCCTGAGGATCTGCTGAAACTGCAGGAAGTGACGCTGGCGCTCAACAATGACGGCTTCCGCGTGATCGCCGTGGCCTTCAAGGAAATCATCGATGCCAAGCGGGTTTATACCAAAGACGATGAAACCGGCATGGTGTTGCTGGGCTATATCGCCTTCCTGGACCCTCCCAAGGAATCCGCTGCCGCAGCCATCGCCAAGCTGCGGGAACATGGCATCCAGGTCAAGGTGCTCACCGGTGATAATGACGCGGTAACCCGCAAGATCTGCACGCAGGTGGGTTTGGAAGTGGGCCACATTGTCCTGGGCAGTGACATCGAGGCCATGAGCGACGTAGGCCTGGCAGATATCGTCGGAGAAGCAGCGGTATTCGCCAAGCTCTCGCCG
Organism: Pseudomonadota bacterium; assembly: GCA_021779005.1. Classification (GTDB taxonomy): domain Bacteria; phylum Pseudomonadota; class Gammaproteobacteria; order Natronospirales; family REEB76; genus REEB76. Next base: position 1,211 of record JAJYBN010000066.1, on the reverse strand, counting down.
GACCAGAAGGCACGCGTGATCCGGGCCTTGCACATGAAGAAGCATGTGGTTGGGTTTCTGGGCGACGGCATCAACGATGGCCCGGCTCTCAAGGCAGCCGATGTGGGCATCTCGGTGGATACTGCAGTGGATATCGCCAAGGAGTCCGCCGATATCATCCTGCTTGAAAAGAGCCTGATGGTACTGGAGGAGGGCGTCATCGAAGGCCGCAAGGTCTTCGGCAACATCGTCAAATACATCAAGATGGGTGCCAGTTCCAATTTCGGCAACATGTTCAGCGTACTGGGCGCCAGCATCTTCCTGCCGTTTCTGCCGATGGCGCCCATCCAGATTCTGGTGAATAACCTGCTGTATGATTTTTCCCAGACTGCCATCCCCACTGACAACGTGGATGCCGAATATCTGCAGAAGCCGCGCCAGTGGGATCTGAAAAACATCGGCTGGTATATGGTGGTCATCGGACCGATCAGCTCGGTGTTTGACTACATCACCTTCGGGATCCTGATTTTCTTTTTCCATGCTTGGCACGATGCCGCGCTTTTCCAGACCGGCTGGTTCGTGGAATCCATCCTCACCCAGACGCTCATCGTGCACGTGATCCGCACCGCCAAGGTGCCGTTCATTCAGAGCTGGCCGAGCTGGCCGCTGGTCGGCACTACCATCCTGATCTGTATCATTGGTGCCTGGTTGCCGTTCACCTGGCTGGCGCACGGCTTCGGTATGGTTCCTGTGCCAACCTCGTTCCTGCTGATCCTGCCGTTGATCATGGTGGCTTACATCGCGCTGACCCAATGGGCCAAGAGCCGTCTGGTGCGGCGTCTTGGCCTCAATTGATGCTGTTGTCTAATTAGTATACTGAGCGTGCCACTTCGAACTCTATGGTTGCGTGCGCCAGCAGGAACCTTTTGCAAGCAACATGGTCTTGTACAGCTATGCTAGACTGCCCGCGTTTTTGAAGACTCCGAGTGCAACTGCTGCAGTCTGTAATCTAACAAATGCCGATCGTCACGCATCCCGCAGAAATCATCCTGTCGGCCACCCGCAAGTCACACTGGCGCAAATGGGTGGCGGTGTGTGCCTTGCTTTGCACCATCGGCGTCTATTCCATCGAACTGACCCATGACCATGAGACCCTGGCCAGTGAACTGGGCTGTCCAATCTGCCACGTCATGGCTCACAGCGCGCCCAATCTTCTCAAGCCGAACATCACT
>JAJYBN010000065.1 GCA_021779005.1 Pseudomonadota bacterium | reverse complement strand
CCAGATCTTCAACGATCTTCTTCCCACCCTGCTCCAGGGTCGCAGCGAATGACACCAGACGTTCGGCGGCGTCCGGCCGTCGATTGAACAACACGTCTTCCACCTGCTCCAGCAGATCTTTGGGGACATCTGCATACACTGCCAACTGGCCAGCGTTGACGATACCCATGTCCATGCCGGCTTCGATGGCGTGGTACAGGAAGGCCGCATGCATGGCCTCACGCACGGTATTGTTGCCGCGGAATGCGAACGAGACGTTGCTGACGCCACCACTTACCAGTGTCTGTGGCAGTTTTTGCTTGATCTGTTCCACCGCGCGGATGTAATCCACAGCGTAATTGGAGTGCGCTTCGATACCGGTGCCCACTGCGAAGATATTGGGATCGAAGATGATGTCCTCGGCGTGTAAGCCAGCGGTCTCTGTAAGCAGCTTATAGGCACGCACACATACTGCCACCCGCTTTGCCAAGGTATCAGCCTGGCCGTCCTCGTCAAAAGCCATGACCACCACCGCGGCACCGTAGCGGCGAGCGAGCTTCGCCTGCTGCAGGAATTTGTTCTCACCTTCCTTAAGGCTGATGGAATTGATGACGCACTTGCCCTGCAGACACCGCAGGCCCGCCTCGATGATCTCCCAGCGGGAGGAATCGATCATCACCGGCACCCGGCAGATGTCCGGTTCCGAGGCCGCCAGCATAAGGAAACGCGTCATGGCGGCCACGCCGTCCAGCAGGCCCTCGTCCATGTTCACGTCGATCAGTTGTGCACCGTTCTGCACCTGTTCACGAGCCACATCCAGTGCAGCTTCGTAATCGCCCGCCAGGATGAGTTTCTTGAACCTGGCGGAGCCGGTGACGTTGGTGCGCTCGCCCACGTTCACGAACAGGCTCTCGGGGCCAATGTTGAACGCTTCAAGGCCACTCAACCGGCATTGCGGCTCGAGTACCGGGATGGCGCGCGGCGCCTGCCCCGCCACCGCGGCTGACAACGCACGGATATGTGCCGGCGTGGTGCCGCAGCAGCCGCCGACGATGTTGAGGAAACCACTCTGCGCCCATTCGCCAATGTGTGCGGCCATGTGTTGCGGGGTCTCGTCATAACCGCCGAAGGCATTGGGCAGTCCGGCGTTGGGATGGGCGCTCACATAACAGTCGGCGATGCGTGCAAGCTCCTCCACATAGGGCCGCAGTTGCTCGGCACCCAGGGCGCAGTTCAGTCCCACACTGAAGGGCCGCACGTGGCGTACCGAATTCCAGAAAGCTTCCGGCGTCTGGCCGGAGAGTGTACGCCCCGAAAGATCGGTGATGGTGGCGGAGATCATCACCGGTACGCGCGCAGCGCGCAGTTCGAACTGCTCCTCGATGGCGAACAGTGCGGCTTTGCAGTTGAGAGTGTCGAATACGGTCTCCACCATCAACAGATCGGCACCGCCGTCCAGCAGACCGCGGATGGCATCGCTGTAGGTGAGGCGCAGTTGCTCAAAGCTCACGTTGCGGAATCCTGGATCGTTCACGTCTGGCGAGATGGAAGCGGTGCGGCTGGTGGGCCCGAGGATACCGGCCACGAAACGCGGCTTGTCGGGCGTAGCGCGGCTCATCTTATCTGTGAGCCGATGCGCCAGACGCGCAGCTTCTCGATTGAGCTCATACACCAGATCCTGGGTAGCATAATCCGCCTGCGAGATGGCGGTGGAATTGAAGGTGTTGGTCTCGAGGATGTCGGCGCCGGCGTCCAGATAAGCCTGATGGATTTCTTCGATCACGTGTGGTCGGCTCAGTACCAGCAGGTCGTTGTTGCCCTGAAGATCGTGGCCATGATCCTTGAAACGCTGGCCGCGGAAATCCTGTTCGGTAAACCCGTAACTCTGGATCATGGTCCCCATGGCGCCATCCAGCAACAGGATGCGTCGTTTGAGGATTTCTTCGAGTTGTGGCTGACAGGACATTTGCGGCCTCAGTTGCCGGCCGGATTGTCGCCAGCCCGCGTCGCTTTGGCGTTGTGTATGGCAGCAGCGCGGATGCCTAACAGATGGCAGATGGCGCGTGTAAGTTCCGCACGGTTGAGGGTGTAGAAATGGAATTCGTGCACGCCCTCGGCCTGCAGCAGCCGGCATTGTTCGCCGGCTGCATGCGCTGCCACCAGCGTGCGGGTCTCCGGATCGTCATCGAGACCTTCGAACTGGCGAGCCAGTGACGCGGGAACGCTCGCACCGCAGCGCGCGCTGAACTTCTGCACTTGCTGGAAATTGGTTACCGGCAGGATACCGGGCACCAGCGGCATGCTGACGCCGGCCTTGACAGCGGCATCGCGGAAACGCAGGAATACCTGGACGTCGAAAAAAAACTGGGTGATGCCGCGGGCTGCGCCCGCGTCCTGCTTGCGCTTGAGGTTCTCCAGATCCGCCTGCGGCGAGCGCGCATCGGGATGCACTTCCGGGTGGGCCGCGACGCTGATCTCGAAATCCGCTACGCGTTTCAGGCCGGCCACCAAATCGGCAGCGCAGCTGTAACCGCCGGGATGCGTTGTAAAACGGCCCGCGCCTTCCGGTGGATCACCACGCAACGCCACAACATGGCGGATGCCGGCCTGCCAATAGCGTTGCGCCACTGTTTCGACTTCGGTTTTGCTGGCGCCCACGCAGGTGAGGTGTGCCGCTGGACGCATGCCCAGCTGCCGCTCGATAGCCACCACGGTTTCATGGGTGCGCTCACGGGTGGAACCGCCCGCACCGTAGGTTACCGACACAAAACGCGGTGCCATTGGCGCCAGACGTTCCAGCGCCTGCCACAACTTTTTCTGCAATTGAGGGGTGCTGGGCGGAAAAAACTCGAAAGATACCGCTGGATGCACCGGAAATGCCTGCTGGTCCCAGGGTGTGGAAAGCTGAGTCATAGTCTGCCTGCCCAAAAAAAAACCCGCTCAGCGTTATTCTCCATAGGGCGCTAGAGCAGGTTCTTTCGGATCCCGCTTTAGCCGTATTTATAGAGCGCCCGCAAGCTGAGTATCAAATCGGCGCTGTAGAAATTATTGACTGATGCTGAGTGTGTGTCAACCGGAAGCCGGCGGGCGGCGCAGATGCCGGATATGGCGCCACACATACCAGCCGAAGACCAGCAAGCCCAGCGCCACGATCAGCGTATCGAATCGATGGAACCAGGGTTCCAGCGAATTCCAGCGCTCACCCAGGCGCATGCCGATCCAGGCCAGTCCCCAGCACCAGATGAATGAACCTATGAAGGTATACACGATGAACTTGAACATCGGCATGCGCGCCACGCCCGCGGGAAAAGCGATGAAAGTGCGCACCACCGGCAGCAGCCGGCCGATGAGGATGATGATGTCGCCGCGGCGCTGGAACCAGCGGTCCGCTGTCTGCAAGTCATGTGGCGATACCAATATATAGCGGCCGTATCGTTCCGCCAGCGGTCGCCCGCCCCAAGCCCCCACCCAATAAGCCAGCAAGGATCCGAGTACGCAGCCCAGAGCCCCAGCCGCCGCCACCAGCCACAGGTCGAGCTCACCGCGATACACCAGGAAGCCAGCAAACGGCATGATGATCTCGGAGGGTAGTGGGATGCAGGCGCTCTCGATGGCCATGAGCAGCACGATACCCCCGTAACCCAGGGTGGAGATGGCTGCGATGATGAAGCCGGCAAGCAGGGAGATCAGTTTTGCAAGCATGCGGTTTTCACAATCGCGAGGGTGGCGGCGCAGGTGGTGCTGTGCGCACCGGCCGGATTTCGGCAAACCGCAGGCGCAAACCCAACTCCACGGTGCGGTCCGGTGGTATCTGGTAAAAATCGGTGGCGCGGATAGCGTTGCGCGACATGAAGGCGAACAATTTCTCACGCCAGGCCATCATGGCCGGCATGTGCTTGGTGGGTACCAGCGTTTCCCGACCTATGTAATAGGTGACGGTCTCGGGGTCGATCATCAGCCCGAAGCTTTTGGCGCGACGCAATGACTGCGGAACGTTGGGGATCTGCATGAACCCGTAATGCACCTGAACCCGGTAGAACCCCTGGTCGAGTTTTTCCACTTTCAAGCGCTGCTGCGGATGCACGAACGGGATATCTTCGGTGAGCACCGTCAGCAGCACTACCTGCGCATGCAACACCTGGTTATGCTCCAGATGATGCTGCAGCATCGGCGGCGTACCGAGCTTGGGGGCTGTCATGAATATACCCGTACCCGGTACACGCACCGGCTGGATACTGCGAATATGATCCAGGAATACATCCAGCGGTTCGGTATTCTCACGCAGGCGATTGATGAGGTTCAGCCGGCCCGTGCTCCAGGTGGACATGATGGTGAAACCGATCAGACCCACCAGCAACGGAAACCAGCCACCGTCCCAGATCTTGAATATATTGGCGATAAAGAACATCAGATCCACGAGCAGGAACGCAGACATGATCGGCACGATGACTGCCATGCGCCAGCGCCAGACATCGCGCATGGCGAAGAACAGCAGTACACTGGTGATCACCATGGTGGAGCTGACCGCTACACCATATGCGGCTGCCAAATTGTTGGAAGTCTTGAAGCCCAGCACGATGGCGATGGTCCCCAGCATCAGGATCCAGTTGAGCGATGGGATATAGATCTGGCCTTCCTTGTCACGCGAAGTGCGGATGATAGTGAGTCGCGGACTCTGGCCAAACTGGATCGCCTGGCTCATGAGCGAGAAGGCACCGGTGATCACCGCCTGTGAAGCGATCACGGTGGCGACGGTTGCGAGGATAACCATCGGATACAGATACCAGCCGGAATCGGGCACCATGCTGTAAAACAGCAGCTGTACCTTCTGGCCGGGGTTCGCGAGTATCGCCGCACCCTGGCCGAAATAATTGAGCAGCAACGCCGGCATCACGTACACGAACCACGACAGCCTGATGGGCAATACACCGAAGTGACCGATATCCGCATACAGCGCTTCGGCACCGGTGACGCACAGGAATACAGCACCCAGCACGATGATGTCGGCGAAGCCATGGTGAAAGATGAAATGCAGGGCGTAGGTCGGACTGACCGCCACCAGTACTGCTGGATAGTGGATAATGGCCACCAGCCCGAGCACCGCGATCACCAGGAACCATATCAGCATGATGGGACCGAATACGAAGCCGATGCGTCGGGCCCCGCCTCTCTGGAAAGCGAACAGAGCAACCAGCACGATCACAGTGATCAGGATGATCACCTCGCGCGGTAGTGTTGGCGTCGCCACCTGCAGTCCTTCCACCGCACTCAACACCGAAATGGCAGGAGTTATCATGCCATCGCCGTACAACAGGGCGGCGCCAAAGATACCCAGCGCAATCAGGATCCGGGAGCGCTGGCTGCCGCGTGCACGCCAGGGATCGAGCATGGCGAGCAGTGCCAGGATGCCGCCCTCGCCCTTGTTGTCAGCGCGCAGCACGAACATCTGGTATTTGATGCATACGATGATGATCAGCGACCAGAACACCAGCGAAATCACCCCAAGCACGTTCTCGGGTGTGGGCATCAGACCGTAACTGCCGGAAAACGGGCTGCTTATGGCATACAGGGGGCTGGTGCCGATGTCGCCGAACACAACACCCAGAGCCCCGAGGCTCAGGATCATGATGCGCTTGCGATCGGCGCTATTACCGCTCCCGCTGCCGTTGCCATTGCGGCCAACAGACGCCTGATTTGGAGTATTTATTTCCAACTTGTTCACCAACGGCTCCTGCCCAGGGACTCCAAAACACAACCGGCCGGTCTCGTTTCGAGTACCAGCCGGCATGTGTTAAAAATACTTCTCGATTTACGAAGGATGGCCTGACCCTGCCACTTTAAGGGCGCGAATTATACTCCAAAGCTACGCGTGGTAAGCCCGTACACGCAAGACTGTGCCCTTCCAAGTCCCTGTCCAGGCTGATATTTATTCCCTGACGTCGTCTCGACTGGTTATGATTGGCTATGCAAACCGGTATCAATCGATGTGGTCATAGGCCGACATGCTCACGGCAACCCTCGCGCAAGGCAAGCTTGACTGCTGTGTATTACGATTGATGGCGTCCCCAGGGGGAGTCGAACCCCCGTTACCGCCGTGAAAGGGAATATTTTAGACTTCCGTGGATTTTCATGGACAAGAACGAACCGTTATAGAACAAGGAGTTAGTGCGTTATTGTGTCCCCATGTCTACGCTTGCTTTTCTGCGTCATTTACGTAAAACTTGCGTAAAATGCACCGTTGCCGCCGCGCTTGGGCGGAAATGCAGGTGAATTTACGTAAGTCATTTACGTAGATTTCCGGTTATGCCCGTGCAGGAGTTGACATGGTAAGCCGAGTGACAGATCCGAAATTCGAGACACGCACGGCACGCGCCAGGCTGCCTGTGCAGCACGATCCCTACTGGGTGAGTATTGGCCAGGGCGTGCATCTCGGATTCCGCAAAGGGAGGCGCGCCGGTAAATGGATCGTTCGCCACTATGCCGGCGGCAAATATACCTACGCTGTACTCGGGCAAGCCGACGATCACCTGGAAGCAGATGGCACTGACGTTCTGACCTTTTACCAAGCACAAGAGCTGGCACGAAGCTGGGTCAAGCGTGCGAATGAATCCGAGCGCGGCCATATTGGACCGGCCACTGTGGGCAGCGTATTGGATGCCTACATTGAGTG
>JAJYBN010000064.1 GCA_021779005.1 Pseudomonadota bacterium | reverse complement strand
CTGTGAGCGGAAAAAAATCCCGCCCCTCTATCGCCGATTTGGAGCCGACCGCCGTGACTAGTACCACGGTGTCCGCCATGTTTACCAAAACCGCACCATCAGCCTGGCGAGCTATTTCACCTGTTTCCAAAGTAAGTTTGTGGTCGCCGTATTGAAAGCTTTTTTTGAATACTGTCACATTAAACCCTTCGTGGTTCGTGTTGATAAAGAACGTAATGAATATGAATCAGCGGCGCAGGCCGAGACGCTCGATGAGCGTCTCATAACGCGCCTGATCTGTGTTCTTGAGATAATCCAGCAATTTACGGCGTTGGTTCACCATTTTGAGCAGCCCACGACGCGAGTGGTGATCCTTTTTATGCTGTTCAAAGTGTCCACCGAGCCCGTCTATGCGCGCGGACAGTAACGCTACTTGCACTTCTGGTGATCCGGTATCTTTGGGGTCGCGCCGGTAGGCAGCGATGATTTCCTGCTTTTTATCAACGGTGAAAGCCATATACACACAACTCCAGTTAATATACAGACGTTAAAAACAGCCGTGTATTGTAAACGCGGCACAGCCATCGAACAAGTAAATAGACAATAAAATCAGCCTATAACCTGCTTCTCAGTCCAGATTCATGAGCCGTCGGGGTGTTACCCGCCCATCTGGGAGCACTTCGGCCAGGCCAAGAAAACGTCCGCCTCCATAGGCACGTAACATCCCGGCAGTTGGCGCACCAGGGACCATCACTGCTTGCCCTCTAAGGAAATACCAGGCGGTTTCCACGTTCATGTGCACCTGCGGCCAATGCGACAAAGCACTGTCGATCGGTAACAACAGTTTATCCAATGCTTCATAATCCATGTAATTCTCTTGTAATTTCTCCAGGCGATGCATGCTGGTATACGGGCCAACCGTGGTCCTCCGCAATGCACTCACATGACCACAGCTGCCTAATGCTGTGGCCAAATCCTCCACCAGTGTGCGTACATAGGTGCCCTTCGAGCAGCGTACCGTGAATTCAAGACTGTCCTTTGAATAGGCTGTCAAGGTCAATGAATGGATGGTTACCGGACGAGGATCCCGCGGCACTTCGATCCCTTCACGGGCCAGATCGTAGAGCCGCTGACCCTGGTATTTAAGGGCGGAATACATGGGGGGAACCTGCATTATCTCGCCATAGAATTGCTCAAAGGTTTGTTCGATGCTTTTGCGTGTTAGTACTGGCAACACGCAGGTTTCCAGCACTTCACCTTCAGCATCCGCAGTGGTGGTGCGTACTCCAAGCCTGCATCTCACAGCATATTCCTTGTCGGCATCCAATAGGAATGCCGATACCTTGGTCGCCTCTCCGAAACACAGGGGCAACAATCCACTGGCCAGAGGGTCCAGGCTGCCGGTATGGCCGGCTTTGCACGCATTAAAAATGCGTTTTGCGGTCTGCAGGGCCTGATTTGATGTCATACCGACAGGCTTGTCGAGTAACAACACTCCATGTACAGAGCGTCGCTGACTCACAATGCTACCGGGCTTTCCTGTGTCGTTGATTATTTGGTTTAAGGATGCCGTAGCAATCACGAGGATTTTTCCTCATCATCATGGGCTGAAGCATTTGCACGTTTAATAAGGTCATCCAGGTGTGCTGCACTATCCAATGTATTGTCGTAATGAAAATGCAGATTGGGGATGCTGCGTAATTTCAGGGTGCGCCCGAGAGTGTGGCGCAGGTATCCAGCAGCGTGATTGAGAGCCGATACGACTTCTGGCTGCGGGCCCTGGGCGCCCAACACCGAAATCAGGACTTTTGCGTTAGAAAGATCGGGCGAAACATCCACGTCTGTAATAGTCACCAGGTGAATCCGCGGATCTTTAACCTGGCGGCGAATGAGCTCCGAGAGCTCGCGTTGAAGTTGCTCTGCGATCCGGCTGGAGCGTTGATATTCCCGGGGCATAAACTATCCAATTGTGCCGTTTCAGAGCGTACGTGCGATTTCAACGCGTTCGAAACACTCAATCTGGTCGCCAGGCTGAACGTCATTATAATCCTTGACACCGATACCGCATTCGGTGCCGGCACGCACTTCATTGACGTCATCCTTGAAGCGTCGCAAAGATTCTAGTGCGCCTTCAAAGATTACTACGTTGCTGCGTAATACTCGTATGGGCAGGTTTCGTTTTACATAGCCGTCCACAACCAGGCAACCAGCGATTGCGCCCAGTTTGGACGAACGGAAAACCTCTCGTACTTCTGCAAGACCGACGATCTGTTCACGCTGCTCCGGCTTGAGCATTCCGCTGATAGCCTGCTTCACATCATCTATCGCTTCATAGATAATGCTGTAATAGCGCACATCCAGACCGGATTCACCGATCATGCGACGCGCACTGTTATCGGCACGCACATTGAAGCCTATAATCACAGCCTTGGAAGCCAATGCCAGATTGACATCCGATTCGGTGATACCGCCAACGCCACTGGCGATGACCCTGACCTTCACTTCATCGGTGGACAGGTTAATGAGTGCGTTACTCAGGGCTTCAGCACTTCCCTGCACATCGGATTTAATGAACACATTCAGGGTTTTCTGCTCGCCTTCCTGCATTTGCTGGAAAGCATCGTCCAGTTTGGTCGTCTGGCGCGCGAGCTTCACATCACGGTATTTGCCTTGACGGTATAAAGCGACTTCTCGCGCCTTACGCTCATCCGGAACTACTACAGCCTCATCACCCGCATTGGGTGTACTCGATAATCCCAGCACTAACGCCGGTGTTGCCGGACCAACTTCCTGAAGACTCTTACCATCTTCATCGAACATGGCCCGCACCCTGCCGAACTCCTGGCCGGTAAGTAAAATATCCCCCAGCTTTAGCTGGCCACGCTGGACTAACACCGTTGCTACTGGTCCCCGCCCCTTTTCAAGGCTCGATTCCAGCACGAAACCGGACGCCGGTCCGACTGCTACTGCCTTGAGTTCGAGTACTTCGGCCTGTACCAATATTGAATCCAAAAGCGCATCAACACCTTCCCCAGTCTTGGAAGATACCTTGACAAAGATGTTCTCGCCACCCCATTCCTCAGAAATGATTTCGTGCTTGGATAGATCGCTGCGTACTCGCTCCAGGTCCGCTTCTTGTTTGTCAATCTTGGTGATTGCCACCACTATAGGTACTTCAGCTGCGCGCGCATGCTGGATAGCTTCAATGGTCTGAGGCATCACACCGTCATCAGCGGCCACAACCAGGACCACAATGTCCGCTACATTTGCACCACGTGCACGCATCGCTGTAAAAGCCGCATGACCGGGCGTGTCCAGGAAGGTGATAACGCCTTTCTTGGTTTCAACACGATAAGCACCGATGTGTTGGGTGATACCACCTGCTTCACGCGCAGCCACACGTGTGCTGCGGATGTAATCAAGCAGTGAAGTCTTGCCATGATCGACGTGGCCAACGATAGTGACAACCGGCGGGCGTGTAACCTCATCACCTTCATTAACCACCTGCATAACCTGCTCTTCCAGGTCGTTTTCCTTTAGGAGCTTCGGTTTATGACCCATCTCGTCCACGACGATGGCGGCAGTCTCCTGGTCAATGACCTGATTTATGGTGGCCATGGCGCCCATGTTCATCATGATCTTGATGACTTCGGTGGCTTTAACCGCCATGCGCTGTGCGAGCTCACCGACAGTGATCGTCTCTGGTATTGGCACCTCCCTTATTTGCGGCGCCACGGGCTTTTCAAAGCCGTGCTTGCTCTCCACCTGAACGTTGACTGCGGATCGGGTTTTTGCAGGTCTTTTTCTGCGTTTATTCGAGAGTTCCTGTCCGACATGCAACTCGGCACGCCCATACTTGGTGTGCTTGTCATCAGCAGCGGCTCCACCGGGCTGTGCTTTGCTGCGCGGTACTGCCGCGCGCATACGTCGGTCTTCTTCCTCAGTTTGACGACGGGCTTCGGCTTCTGCACGACGCCGCTCCGCATCTGCACGGGCAGTTGCATCCTCTTCCTGCCGACGGCGGGCTTCTTCTTCCTGTTTGCGACGATTATCTTCTTCTTCGGCGGCCTGCTTTTGCAGGCGGGTAGCTGACAAGCGTTCTTCCTCGGCGCGTTTCAATTCCAGTTGAGCCTGCTGGGCAGCTTCCTCCTCTGAGCGACGTTTGGCTTCTTCCTCCAGTACGGCGCTGCGCTTCACATAAGTGCGTTTCTTGCGTACCTCTACGCTCACGGTCTTGGCGCGGCCCTGCATGCCACTGAGTTTTATTTCGGATACTGTGCGGCGTTTAAGAGTGATCTTGCGTGGCTCACCGGTGGCCCCTTCACCATGGCTGTGGCGTAAATGCGTAAGCAGTTGCAGTTTCTGGTCATCGCTGATGGCGATATCCGGATCGGCTATCTCGATGCCGGCATCCGCCAGCTGCGTGAGCAGCCGTTCGACGGGTGTTCCCACCACTTCGGCAAACTGTCTGACTGTAACTTCCGCCATGGTAATTTCCTCGGCTGTTTACTTCTGCTGGGCCTCTTCAGCCGCAAACCAAGGGGCACGCGCGGCCATGATGAGCTCAGCAGCCTTGCTCTCATCCAGCCCTTCCACGTCCTTGATGTCATCCACCGCCTGCTCCGCCAGATCCTCCATGGTGACGATACCGCGTCCCGCCAAACGGTAGGCCACTGCCTTTTCCATGCCTGCAAGGCTCAGCAAATCTTCCGCTGGCTCTTTGTCACCAAATTGCTCCTCGCTGGCGATAGCCTGGGTAAGCAGCACATCGCGTGCCCGTCCACGCAGCTCTTCGACGATGCCCTCATCGAACTCCTCGACCGAAAGTAGTTCCGAAGCCGGTACATAGGCGATTTCCTCGATGCTGGAAAAACCTTCCTGGACCAGGATCACAGCCACGTTCTCATCTACATCCAGCTGCTCCATGAAGAGCTTCTGTAATGTCTGTACTTCGGCTTCGCTCTTCTGTGTTGCCTGCTCCTGGGTCATCACATTGAGCTCCCAGCCGGATAATTGACTGGCAAGGCGCACATTCTGGCCGCCGCGTCCGATGGCCTTGGAGAGATTATCTTCGGATACGGCGATATCCATGCTGTGGGATTCTTCGTCCAGTACAATCGCTTGCACTTCTGCGGGCGACATTGCATTGATAACGAATTGGGCTGGATTGTCGTCCCACGGCACGATATCCACGCGCTCACCGGAAAGTTCATTGGAGACCGCCTGCACGCGTGAACCGCGCATACCAACGCAGGCGCCGACCGGGTCGATTCGTGAGTCATTGCTCTTGACCGCGACCTTAGCGCGCGCCCCCGGATCGCGTGCAGCGCCCTTGATCTCGATCAGGCCTTGCCCGACTTCAGGCACTTCCAGCTTGAACAATTCGATTAGAAACTGTGGTGCGGTGCGGGTCACAAACAACTGTGGGCCACGCAGCTCGGCGCGTACCTCACGCAGATAACCGCGAATACGGTCATTGGTTCGCACGGCCTCGCGCGGAATCATTTCCTCGCGGGCGATGAATGCCTCGGCGTTATTACCAAGGTCGATATAGACGTTTCCACGCTCCACACGCTTCACGACACCTGTTACCAGCTCACCGACGCGGTCCTTGTAAGCTTCCACTACCTGGGCACGTTCCGCCTCTCGAACCTTCTGAACAATTACCTGCTTGGCGGTCTGTGCAGCGATGCGGCCGAACGCCACTGACTCGATCGGCTCTTCGATGTATTCACCGACTTGGATATCAGGTTTTACATCCAATGCATCCATCAGGCGCAATTCGCGCTCTGGCGATTCCAGAACCTCGTCATCGGCCTTGACCTGCCAACGTCTGAACGTACTGTATTCGCCTGTCTGACGGTCTATGGAGACGCGCGCATCGATTTCTCCGCCATGCTTTTTACGCGTAGCCGAAGCCAAGGCCGCTTCCAGCGCCTCGAAGATTACAGTTTTATCCACGCCTTTCTCGTTGGAGACGGCATCCACAACCAGCAATATCTCTTTATTCATAGCCTCATCTTCCAATGCATTGCATTTAGGAATCCGGCACTAGGCGCGCCCTGCCTATCTGGGAAAACGGCAGGCGGCATACGCTGCCGTCCACTTCAATCAAAACCTGATCAGACTCCATGCCACGCAGCGTACCGGAGAATCGCCGGCGACCATCGAGCGGCAGCAAGAGCTCGATGCGGGCCCTTTGACCGGCATGCCGCTGGAAATCCAGCAGCTTGCGTAGCGGCCGATCCAGGCCCGGTGAGGACACCTCCAGCGTGTAGGCACCGGGTATCGGGTCCTCAACGTCCAGCACCGCGCTAATCTGCTGGCTGACCTTCTGGCAGTCATCCAGGGTCACGCCTTGCGGCCGATCGATATACAGTCGCAGCACTCCGCCCTGGAACTCCAGTTCCACCAGTTCATAGCCCTGGGCCTCGACGGCCGGTTCCAATATCTTGAGCAGCGTCTCTCGCATGGCGCCCTGTACAAACAAAAAATGGGCCCAAGGCCCATTCCATATGCCCCGCGAAACCGCAGGGCTCGAAGATGATAAACCCCGCAAAACCGGGGTTTCAGCGCGGCTCGGGCCGCTGACTGACACTAAAAAGCCCCTGCGCGGGGCCCAATATCCAATATCTTTGGTAGCGGGGGCAGGATTTGAACCTGCGACCTTCGGGTTATGAGCCCGACGAGCTGCCAGACTGCTCCACCCCGCACCGGGCAGCCGCGAAATAT
>JAJYBN010000063.1 GCA_021779005.1 Pseudomonadota bacterium | reverse complement strand
CTGACCAGCTCCCGAGCACCCGCTGGCTCGATTCCAGCGGTTATGAGACCGGTGACAAGTGCGCCTGGATCTCCTCGGGCCAAGGTGCTTCAGCGAACGTAACCTTCCCGGACGGCTACACTTTCCCGGTACAGTCCCTGTGGAGCAACGCGTTCAACAGCGATGCAGGCGGTTGCGTGCTGTCCTTCTGACAAGTTGTTTCAAGTCGATTAAACGCCGGCGATGACACATGCATCGCCGGCGTTCTTTTGCGCGCTAGCAGCGCCGTTCGAATTCCGTCATGCCGTCGCCTAAGCTGAAGACCGTCGCAAACGGCTGATCAAGGCTTCATCAGATGACTGGTGACGGATCGCATGGGTGTAATTGTTTTGTTAGAAACCGGTTATCCCCGTAAATCGAATGACTGCCGGGATCCAATAGCGGATGGCATCAAGTTTTTGAAGCCTCGATTGGGCGATGGCCGTAGCTTAGGACCCGCGTGATCTTCCAGTCACCACCTTGATCCGTCCAGATGATGATGAAATCGGCCATGCCGTCGCAAGTGCCGGTCTTTATCTGACAGAAACGATGCTCGCCCTGTTCGATGGCGCCGTAATCCTTGATGGGAAATACCTTCAGGGTTCCTAGAACAAGTTCGCGCCGGAAATGGCCGCAGACATTTCTTTCGACATTTGCCAGATAATCTTGACGTGTCCAGGTCACGCCGCCGGTGTCATGATAAAACTCCACGTTGGGAGCGAAGTAACTGGCATGGATCTTCAACTGTTCGGGAGAGCTGCATTTGTTGAAGGAATCAAATACAGCCGTATCCAGCGCCGCGACGGTGCTATATAACGCGTCCTTGTCACCTGCAGCCGGTGGTGGCTCTGCCGCGAACGCGGCCGGCACACTCATGGCTAGCAGTGAAACTGTAACCACGATGGCAACGACGCGTTTATTCAAGTGTTTCATAAGTTTCTATTTCCTGTCGCTGTGATACCGATACAGTTACTGTGTACCGCTCACCTCTAGATAGCTGATACCGGCCTGCTGCATCCTGGCGTTGAACGCCGCGATGTCCTTGTCACGCAACGTTGTCCAGCGCACCAGTGCAGCGTCCAGTTTCGCGCGCAGCACTTTATACATAGCCTGCTGCTGAGCGGTGGGCGCGCTGTCGGCGCTGTCCACCAGCACTTCCAGATACGCCAGCTGGCTGTTGAGCTGCGTCGGATAGTTGAGCTGCGATTCCTCGGCGTGCGCACGGTACTGATAGAAACTTTCCAGCGAGTCCACAAGCTTTGCATCCAGTTCGTTTGCGGCACTGATGACGCCTTGGTCATCGGTACGGCCTGCGAGCCGCTTCTGCAGACCGTCGAGCTGCTCACGGATTCCGCGGATGGCGTTGACCGCCGCATGATCCTCGGCCACAGCCTGGTTGAGCTTCACCATCAGGTCGAACTGCTGCTGCAGTGCCCCGGCGGTGACATGCACACGCGGATCCGTAACCACGACCAGTGGTTGCGTGTAATTCTTGTCGCCGACCTTGAGGGTGACCGTGTAGGTACCCGGCAATACCATGGGTGATACCGGACCGCCGGAGTCGTAATAGGCGCCCGGGATGTCGAACGGCGCCGTGTACCGTAGATTCCACACCACCCGGTGCAGACCGGCAGTGGTCTCCAGCAGTTCGGGCTTCGCGTGCTTCTCTGTTGGGAACTCCAGCGGATGGTCGTTCTCCACCGGTTTCGACGTGCTCGAGAATGTCCGGATGATTTTGCCGGCGGCATCGCTGATGGTGAGCGTGATTTCGGCTTTGGGTTGCGCGGCCAGTGAATAATACAGGATGGCGCCGTCGGGCGGATTCTCGCCCACAGAGTTGTACGGCAGGCTGCCGTCATCCACCGAATGCAGGCGCACCGCGGTGCGTGTGGCATACAGATGGTCCGAATCAGGATTGATGCCGGCGGCGATCTCGCGCAACGGTAATATGTCGTCCAGTATCCAGAAGCCGCGTCCGTGAGTGGCGACCACCAGGTCACCGTCCTTCACCACCAGGTCACGCACCGAGGTCACCGGCAGATTCAGCTGCAGCGGGCGCCAGTTCTTGCCGTCGTCAAATGACACATACACGCCGGTCTCGGTACCGGCGTACAACAAGCCTTTCTGCACCGGATCTTCGCGCACTGCACGCACGAACGCCGGTGCGCTGATGCCCTTGTCGATGCGCATCCAGCTGCGCCCGTAATTGTGAGTCACAAAGATATACGGATTGAAATCATCCAACTTATGGGCATCCACCGCGGCGTAGGCAGTGCCGGCATCGTAGTGCGAAGCTTCGATGAGGCTAACCTTGGCCCAGGCCGGCAGACCTTTGGGTGTGACGTTCTGCCAGTGCAGGCCGCCGTCACGGGTCAGCTGGATCAGGCCGTCATCGGTGCCCACCCAGATCTGTCCGGCCGCCAGCGCTGAAGGCGCGATCGTATAGATGAGGTCGTAGTACTCGGCGCTGGCGTCGTCGAGTGACACCGGTCCACCCGAGACGCCCTGCTTGCTCTTGTCGTTGCGCGTGAGATCCGGGCTGATGGCGGACCAGCTCATGCCGTTGTCATCGGAACGTAGCAGGTTCTGGGAACCGTGATATATCACATGCGGGTTCTGGGGCGAGAACACCAGCGGCATGGTCCAGGTGAAACGGTATTTAGATTCAGCCGCGGTGTGTCCGTCGGCATCGAAGGGCCAGGGTGAGACATCCTGGAACTGCCCAGTGTGCCGGTTGTAACGGGTGAGGATGCCGAAGTACGAACCGGAATACACGATGTCCGGATCAGTAGGGTCCGGCACCACGTAACCGGATTCATTGTCGCTCACCACATACCAGTCGTGCGCATCGATGGCACCGTAATCGCTGCGGCTCGCGATCGCAACGCTCTCGTTGTCCTGTTGCGCGCCGTACACGTAGTACGGGAAGCGGTCATCCACAGCCACATGATAGAACTGTGCTGTGGGCTGGTTGAGCTGGGTGGACCAAGTTTTACCACCGTTGACGGTGATGCTGGCACCGCCGTCGTTGCCGATGATCATGCGCGTGGTGTCGGCGGGATCGATCCACAGCCCGTGGTTGTCGCCGTGCGGCGCGCGCACCATATGGAACGTTTTGCCCGCATCGATGGACTTGTAGAACCCGGTATTTGCTACATACACCACGTTGGAGTTGTTGGGGTCAGCGTACACCCGGCTGAAATACCACGGCCGCTCTGTGAGGCGCGCATCGCTGCTCACGCGCTGCCAGTTCGCGCCGCCATCATCGGAGCGATACAGGCCACCGGCCTTGGCATCGATGAGGCTATAGACCCGGTCGCCGCCGGCCGCGGATACTCCCAGGCGTCCCCACACGCCTGCAGGCAGTCCATTTCCCTCGAGCCGTTTCCAGGTCAGGCCTTCGTCCGCGGATTTATACAGGCCGCTACCCGGCCCACCACTTTCCAGATGCCAGGGCATGCGCTGCACCTGCCAGGTGGCGGCATACACGATGCGCGGATTGTCGGGACTGAAACTCAAGTCCACCGCGCCGGTGTGTTCATCCTGGTACAGCACTTTCTTCCAGGTCTTGCCGCCATCGGTGGAACGGAATACGCCGCGCTCTGCGTTCGGCCCGTAGGCATGGCCGACCGCCGCCACCAGCACGATGTTGGGATCGTTTGGGTCCACGATGATCTTGCCGATATGGCGCGTGTCGGTCAGTCCCATGTGTTGCCAGGTCTGGCTGGCATCTGTGGATTTGTACACGCCATTTCCGAATGAGATGTCTTCGCGCAGTGCGGACTCTCCGGTGCCCACATAGATGACGTTGGGGTCCGAAGGCGCGACCGCGATGGCACCGATGGAGGCGATCGGTTGCTTGTCGAAGATCGGCGTCCAGCTGGCGCCGGCATCTTCAGTCTTCCACACCCCGCCCACCACCGCACCGAAATAGAACACCTCGGGTTGCTGCGCGACGCCAGCCACCGCCAGTACCCGCCCGCCCCGCGAAGGCCCGATGGAACGCCATACAAGACCGGCATAAGGTCCGGGTGCGTCCGCGGCGGACACCGTCGGCGCCAGCGCGCTGGTAAACAAACAAAAAATGGCGACGGCGATGACTGCTGTCCGGGTAATACGATGCAGCATGGATGACTCCTCAGAATGGGACTAACTGGGACATGGGCGAAGATGACTGGAAAGCAACCGATAGTGTATCGCGTCTGCTAGCTGGCGGCTTCAGGGTTTTGCAGCACTGGTTCGATCCTGGATTCGGGATGGCTACTGATATGGTACGGACCAGCCAAAGTCTGGCTGACGTGGCTATCGAAATCCATGCATACTGAATGAGTTCATCGGCCTTAATTTAATGTTACGCATCCAGTGATAAGGGAGAACTCCATGCAACGGCACTACGCACTCTTGTCCTTGCTGACGGCATTCATCGTGGCGTCCGCCGTGGTCAGCGGCTTTACGCTGTTCAACATCACTGGCTTGCCGATACAGGTCAATATCGTGGATACGCACACCGCCGTGATCCACCCCATCACCGGCATCCCGCTGCCGGCAGGCATCCAGGCGGGCGACCACCTACCGCTTGCCGCCCAGCCGACGCCAACGCGCGATGTCATCGGCATCAACTTCCTGTCGGCTTACCTGGCAGCGGATCTGCCATTGGGACATAGCTATGACTTTGTGATCCAACGGGGCGATACGCAGATCACGGTGCCGGTATCGGCAGTGAAGTTGAGTGACGCGACCGGTATTCCGGTGGTTCAATGGATCAGCTTCTTGCAAATATTAATCTTGACGATTTTATCGCTGCTGATCATATGGCGTGGGCGTGACCGTGCCGCCGCCGGCATGGCGCTGTGGACTATCGGCAACGTGGTCGGCGGCGCGTTCGTTTTTCCACTGGATGGTTTGGCAGGTGTTGCCTTGCTGGCAGCAGTCAATTTTGGATATCTGTTGGCGCGGGTCGGTTTTTTTATCATGGCCGCCGCTATCGCACGCCCAATACTCAGCCCCAGGTTGCGCAAGCTGTATCTGGTGATTTTCATCCTGGTCCTCGGTGCGGGTGCGCTGCTGTTTTCCCTGGGCGGCCCCATCCTGTACTCACTCACGGGCTGGGCCGGCGGCTTGCTGCCAAGTTCCGGATTGTTGTGGTCGGCCAGTTATCTAATCCCCATCATGCTGTTGTTCACCGCCTATCAAAAGGCGGCCCCGGCGCGGCGACTGCGCCTGCGCTGGATGTTGTGGAGCAGTGCCATCTGGCTGGCTGGCATCGTGGTCTCCAACACGCCAGTCCTGAGTCTGCAATTTTCAGTAGCCTTTACCGACATCACCCAATTGCTGGGCGTCATGGGTTTCCTGTACGCGGTGCTGCGGCACCGGGTAGTAGACGTGTCGGTGCTGCTGGACCGTACGCTGGTATATGGCGCAGTCACCGCGCTGGTGGTCGGCATACTCGCGGCGGTCAACGGCCTGGTGCAGCACGCCGCTCTGGGCACCAGCGCCAGCCTGCTGCTGCAGGTGGCGGTGCCGCTGTCCCTGGGCATCGTGCTCACGCGTGTGCGCGCCTACACGGATCGCATCGTGGAGCGCCTGTTCTTCAGGACCAAGTATCTAGAGGAGAAAGCCCTGCGGAGTTTTGCCCGGCACTGCGGGCACATCCTGCATATCCAAAGTCTGCTGGACAGTGCGGTGTCCGAGATCCAGCGGCATACCCGCAGCCCAGCGGTGGCGCTCTATGAACAGTCCGATGACGGCTACACCTGTGTGCGGCAGACACAAACACAGATGTTCCCGGGGCAGGTGCACACGGATGATGCTGCCATGGTGGCCACGCGCGCGGAACAGAAGGCGGTGGATCTATCCGACTTCAACAGCACGTTGGGTGCGGACGGCTGTGTGTTTCCCATGACGGTCCTGGGTGTGGTGCGCGGCGTGCTGGTGTGCGCCAACCGGCCGGGCGAGCACTTCGCCTCCGATGAGCAAGAACTCATCAACCAGGTCGCCAGTAACGTAGGCGCCGCCTGGCGCATCCTGCGGGCACGGGATAACGAAGCCTTCGTGCGCACCATGGCCAGTGGTCAGCTGGATATCGAGACTGCCAAGGCGCAGGCGCAGTCTCTCCAGACCGCGTGGGTGGGCGCGTAATCTTGCATGAGTAAAATCTGGTGTAAGGGCACAAGAAGTGTTAACGGGTCCAAAAATTTATCCAGCGTAAATCACTGCTTGATAATTAAAGTGCTCAATCTCTGCGATAAAAGAAGACCACAGCATAACGGAGCATATCCATGCCAGACACTCTCACTGCTGAATGCCACTTCCGCAGGCTGATACCCGGTCTAATTCAGTTCCGTATCCGAGCACGTGCCTGGCTGCAGCAAGGCAGCTCCAGGATTTACGGGTACAATCCTGCATCATCATGATTTCTGACAGGAATCCGCCGTGCGCACCCTAATCACCATCCTGCTTATCAGCCTTGCATTGCCTTGTACTGCACTCACCTCAACCCCAGCGGCTGTGGGTAATGCCGTGCCCGCGTACATCACTGCCGCCGTCAACGATCCGGCCCGCAAGGATGATTCCACCAACGATGCTCGACGCCAGATCACCGCGGTGATGGTGTTCGCCCAGGTCAAGCCCGGGGAGAAAGTGCTGGAGCTGATACCCGGCACCGGCTACTGGACGCGGGTGTTCAGCGCCATCGTCGGTCCCAAGGGCCATGTGTACACAGTGTGGCCGGACGAGACCATGCGGTTCGCCACCAAGAGCTACCCCGAGTGGCAAGCGCTGGTGGCCACGCCGCATTACGCTAACGTCAGTCTGCTGC
>JAJYBN010000062.1 GCA_021779005.1 Pseudomonadota bacterium | reverse complement strand
CAAACCATGAATTGAAGGTTGTGCGGCGCGAAAGGAAGACGATGTTTTTGCTGTCGGGAGTCCAAGTGACCACCATGTTGTCCGGTCCCCAACGCAGAGGTGCATCCCCTACTACATCCGAGTGGAAGGTCAGGCGTCTGGCGACTCCACCACCGGCAGGTATCACGTAGACGTCGGTATTGCCTTGGTATTGGCCGGTGAAGGCGATCCACTGGCCATCGGGCGAGTAGCGCGGCATCAGGTCATAGCCGGAATCGGTGGTGAGCCGGCGCGCGGTACCTCCAGCTCGATTCACTTCCCACAGGTTGCCATGGGCTTCAAATACCACGGAATCCCCGTGCAGGGTGGGGAAACGCATGAGAGTGTCGTTTGCACGGGCTGTACCCGCCGCCAGGGCCAGGATGCCCAGTGCCGGGAACAGAATAGCCCGCTGGAGGGATGGCCAGCACCTGATCATGGAGAGCTCCTTAAGGGAATTTTGTAATGGAAATGTAAGTATGACGTCGTGAATATATCAGGGTAACCGGAATAACCCATAATCAGCCTTCACTTTGTGTACGATATGGACGAGGCAAGTTTGCCCTACAACCTTAATTTACCAATAAAGACAAGGAGTTATGATGATCAACGACATCGAAGCGCGCGGCGCACGCATGGCGCAAATCTGGATAAAACTGGCGGTTTTGTATCTGCTCGTGGGGGTGGTTTTCGGCCTGGTGATGGCCGCCACCCACCACGTCGAGTTCGCGCCGGTGCATGCCCACATCAACCTGCTTGGTTGGGCCTCCATGGCATTGGCGGGGGTGATCTACCATCTGTTTCCGCAGGCCGGCGGCAGCCGCTTGGGCCTATGGCATTTCTGGCTGCATAACCTAGCTTTGCCGGTGGCCATGGTAGGCCTGTTCTTTTTGTTGGCAGGCCACCCGGAGATTGAGAAATATGTAATCGCGTCCTCCGTGGTGATCGTGCTGGGTATTTTGTTGTTCGCCATCAATCTGTTTGTGAATATGCGTGCTCGCAGCTGAAGATTGCGGGGCAGTGCGGTAGTCCGCACTGCCCCGCATGCGTTATCCTAGGAAGATCTAAAGTTCCACGTATCCGCCCACCCGGCGGACTTTCCTATAGTTCTAAATTTCAGGAGTATTCCATCATGCGTTACGGATTCATCGCCGCCGGTCTGTTGGCGACTAGTCTGCTGGCAAGCATTTCTACACAGGCAGCAGAAGGGCCACGCATCGCCGTCGTAAACCTGCAGGGCGTCATCGGCACTTCCAAGGCGGGCCAGGATGCCAATAACCAGTTGCAGACGATCATGCAAAAACTGCAGGGTGAATTGAAAGACAAGCAGTCGAAGATGCAGGTGCTGAAAGATCAGCTGGACAAGGCTGACAGCAAATCAAGCGACTATGCCAAGCTGCAGAAAAACTACCAGGACAGCCAGAACGATGTGCAGCAGTTCGTGCTCATGGGCCGCCAGGATATAGAGCAGCGCCGCCAGGAATTGCTGCAACCCATCGAGCAGGAACTGAGCAAGGTGATCGATGAGTATGGCAAAGCCCATCATTACGATTTCATCCTAAGCCAGAATTCTGGCGCTGTGTTTGCAAATCCAAAATACGACGTCACCAAGGGCGTGACTGCGGCTCTGGATGCGGATTGGGCGAAACAGCAAAAAGCCCCGAAAACTCCCAATGCCCAGAACACACAGAAGCCACCAGCAGGCGACGGCGAGTGACCTGACCTGATGCTGGATCCATCCCGGAATACGGGCAGAGATAGCCGTCAGCGCTATTAGTACGGTCACCATGATCGATCTGCGCAGCGATACGGTGACCCGGCCGACACACGCGATGCGTGCGGTCATGGCCGCAGCCGAAGTGGGTGACGACGTCTTTGGTGGCGACCCCAGCGTCAATCGTCTGCAGGAAATGCTCGCGGAGATGACCGGCCAGGAGGCCGGTCTTTTCTTTCCCAGCGGCACGCAATCCAACCTCGCTGCGCTCATGGCGCACTGCGGGCGCGGCGAAGAGTTCATCATCGGCAGTCTGGGCCACAGTTATAAATACGAAGCCGGTGGTGCGGCGGTGCTCGGTAGCCTGTGGCCCTGTCCCATCGGATACGAGGTGGACGGCACTCTGGATCTGAATAAAATCGCTGCTGCTATAAAACCCGACGATGCGCATTTCCCGCACACACGGTTGCTGGTGCTGGAAAACACCCAGAACGGCCGTGTTCTGCCGCTGGCTTACCTCAAGGAAGCGGCGGACTTTGTGCGCCACCATGGATTGAACATCCATCTGGATGGTGCGCGCGTGTTCAACGCGGCGGTGAAATTGGGCGTGCCGGTGCGGGAGATCACCCAGAATTTCGACAGCGTGTCCATCTGCCTGTCCAAAGGTTTGGGCTGTCCGGTGGGCACCGTGCTGGTGGGTAAGCGCGAGCTGATAGCCGGGGCGCACCGGGCGCGCAAGATCCTGGGTGGCGGCATGCGCCAGGCAGGCATCCTGGCTGCCGCCGGCATCTATGCGCTGGAGCACCATGTGCAGCGCCTCGCGCAAGACCATGCCAATGCGAAAGCGCTCGCCGAGGGGCTGGCAGGCATCAAGCAGATCAAGATCGATCCGGCTGCTGTGCAGACCAACATGGTCTTTGCATCAATTCTTCCGGAGCAGGTGGCAGGTCTCGCCGCTCATCTCAAGCAAATCGGCATCCTCATCCTGCCCGGTGCCAACCTGCGGCTCGTGACCCATCTGGACGTGAGCGCCGCTGATGTGGGTCGGGTGATCACTGCCTTCCACGGATATTATTCGGATAATCATTAGTTTTTAGAATAGGCATCACGCAGACATGATCGACATGAGTCGTCCTGATATTCCACCGCGTATCTTCTGCGTTGGCCTTAATTACAAGGCGCATACGCAAGAGATGGGCAACGCGTTGCCGGAACAACCGGTGATTTTCATGAAGCCGACTACCAGTCTGGTGGCAGTCGGCGAACCATTGAAGCTGCCGAAAGCCCAGGGCAGCGTGCATCACGAGATGGAGCTGGTGGTGGCGATCGACAAACTGGGCGCTGACATTCCAGTGGAAGTTGCGCTTGGGTATGTATCGGGTGTGACACTCGGGATTGATCTGACGCTGCGGGATTTACAAAGCAAGCTGAAACAGGCGGGCCAGCCCTGGGAGTTGTCCAAGTCCTTCGATGGCAGTGCAGCCATCGGTAAATTCATAGTCTGGACAGCGCAGTCCGATATCCAGAACATCGACATGCGCTGCAGCGTGAACGGCAAGCAGCGTCAGCAGGGCAATACCCGGGAGATGCTGTTCCCGGTGGCGAAGATCATCGCTTTTCTGAGTCGTCACTGGCAGCTGTTGCCGGGCGATTTTATCTATACCGGCACGCCGTCAGGGGTCGGGCCGTTGGTGGCAGGCGATCGTATCGAGATCGAGAGCCCGCAGATTGGGCGCTTCAGCTGGGATGCGAGTTGATATTACGCAGCCAATACAAAGAGACTATAACCACTTGGCGCGCTTGAGCACGATATACAGACCGACGCAAATCGTGACCGTGGTTACGATGATGACCGGATAAGCCCAGGGTTTGTTGAGCTCCGGCATGTTGTGGAAGTTCATGCCATACCAACTCGCCACTAGCGTCGGTATACCTAGCAGGCCAGCCCAACCCGCGAGTCGTTTGACCACCTCGTTCTGGCGCACCGTGACCAGCGACAGGTTCACAGTCAGCGCCGCACCCAGCATCTCGCGCATCGCATTGATTGCTTCGTTGACACGGAATACATGGTCGTAGACATCACGGAAGTAGATGCGCACCCCATCCTTGATCAGTCCGGAATGCAATTGCACCAGTTGATTGAGGATATCCTGCAGTGGGGCGACCGCAAGTTTCAGGGTCAGCAATTCACGTTGCATGTCATACAAACGTTTTATAGTGTCTCGCTTGTAGGTCTCTGCAAAAATATCCTGTTCGAGCTCCAGCAGTTCCTGTTTGAAATCCCGGACTATCGGCATGTAGTTGTCCACGATGAAATCCAGCACCGCATACAAGCTATAACTGGGCCCAAGGGCCAGCAGCTCCGGTTTATTTTCACAGTTACGGCGCGCCGGCATGTAGGAGAGCGAGGCTCCGTGGCGGACGCTCACCAGATAGCGCGCGCCCAGGAACAGATGGGTCTCCCCAAATTCGATATTTCCAGCTTGCAGTTGCGCGGTTTGTGCTACGACGAACAGCGAGTCTCCATAGGCCTCGATCTTCGGACGTTGATGTGCGTTTCTTGCATCCTCGATGGCCAGCTCGTGCAGACCAAATTCCTTTTGTACTTTATCCAGCAGTGCCGCGTCCGGCTCTACCAGACCGACCCAGACGAAAGTATCCGGCTGCACCAGTACGCCGCTGATCTCGTCGAGTGTGAGGTCGCGCAGCTTGCGGCCATTTGCGCCGTAGGCAACGCAATTGGAAACCATCGGTTCATCCATGAGACGCAATCATAATGAGATCTCTCGCCACTGTTCGACCACTTCGCTCAAGTAGGACTATTTGCGATATACCGCCGCTTCTGCCAGAAATACAGTGGCACGCCCAACAACAGGGCGAAAAATCCCCAGGACACGGCTTGCATGCCGGCGCCATAGATGGCCCACAACGTGAAGATCGCCGTTGCGACTGCCAGGGTGATATTGCGGATACGCCGAGCGTTGCTGAGTTTATCGGGGCGACCTAAAACTATTTCGGCCAGTGCGCACAGCAGGTATGTCACCAATACCCAGAACGTGGATACCAGGATTATGGTGGTGAACATGGCTACCAGGCCATGACTGTAATTCATGAGGATGAGCACGCTCGCCACCAGGCTGGAAAGCAGTAACCCGATCGCGGGGGTGTGACGGCGTGATTCGCGCGCAAACAACTTCGGAAACAATCCATCTTTGGCGACCGCCTGGGGGAACTGCCCCTGCATCAGGATCCAGCCGTTGAGGGCACCGAAGCAGGAGATGATGGCGGCGGCCGCGATGATATAGCCGGCCCAGCTGCCCCATAAAAGTTTGGCGGCGTCGGCAAACGGCGCATTGGAGTGCGCCAATGTGTCGCTGGGTATGATCCCCATCACCACGGTGGTACACACGATATAAAAAACTGCGGCGATGACGGTGCCCAGCAGGGTGGCACGCGGGATAGTCTTTTCCGGGTCCTTGACGTGCTCTGCTGGCACCGTGGCGCATTCCAGGCCCAGGAAAGCCCACATGGTGAGGGTGGCGCAGGCATTGATTGCGGCTGCGGGTGAGGCTGTGGTGTGACCGGAAGCCAGGATTTGCGGGTCGAAATGGAAGGCGCCGAACACTGCCAGCGCCAGCAGCGGCGTGAGTTTCAAAACGACGGTGATGAACTGCAGATTGCCGGCCGCACGTACCCCCCAGATGTTGATCGCTGTCAGCAACCACACTGCGGTGAGTGCGGCGAACGCGCCGAACAAAGGCGTGGAAGCCAGTACCGGGACGAAATCAGCGAGATAACTGGCGAAGGCCACGGCGATGGCGGCATTGGTGCCGAGAATGCTGAGCCAATAGACCCAGGCGATCAAAAATCCGGGGAAATCTCCAAACGCTTCGCGCGGGTAAGCATAGGGCCCGCCCGCCTTGGACAGGCGGCGCGACAGGCTGCTGAAAACCCAAGCGAGCAATAGCGCACCGACAGTGCTGAAGCCCCAGCCCCACAGACTGTATGCGCCATAGATCGCCAGTGAGGCGGGCAACAGGAACACCCCAGACCCCACCATATTACCGAGTACAATCGAGGTAGTGGTGACAAGGCCAAGACTGCGCTGGTTTTGCATTTATTGGTGTCCGTGTGTGAGATGACCCGCAAGGATTGTAGCGGAATGTAGCTTGCCACTGGGGCTGAATATGCAACTCAGGATAATCGGCGATTAGGGTGTAGGTTTATGGAGACGCATAATAAAGAACTAGCTGCGGGGGTGGATAAGAAGCGCCTCGCAGAAGCCGTGCGCCAAGCCTGTCTCAGGGCCGCCAGCGAGGGCTACGAATCAGCGTCAATCAGCGGCCTGTGCCATGAAGGGGCGATGGAGGCTGCATTCGATGCTATCCGCAGGCTGGATCTGGAAACGGTACTGCAGGCGGTGGCAACTGTCGTCCCGGGTAAAAAACCCTGAGCTTCAACACAGTGGTTCATCGACCCGCTACAATCTGTTTCCTGTTTCTATGATTGCCCGCCCGAGGATGCCCGATGCTTGACCAGCAGAACCGTTCTAACCTCAAGCACTTTAATGAAGTCGCCGCCTTCATCAAGCACCACTACCGGCATTTCAATGCAGCTGCGCTCATCGATGCGGCCGAAGCCTACAAGATGCATCTCGCCGCTGGCGGCAAGATGATGGTGACCCTGGCAGGTGCCATGAGCACCGCGGAGCTGGGACTGTCGCTAGCCGAGATGATCCGCTGCGATAAGGTGCAGATCATCACCTGCACCGGCGCGAATCTTGAAGAAGACATTTTCAACCTGGTGGCCCAC
Source organism: Pseudomonadota bacterium (assembly GCA_021779005.1). Taxonomy (GTDB): domain Bacteria; phylum Pseudomonadota; class Gammaproteobacteria; order Natronospirales; family REEB76; genus REEB76. Next base: position 332 of record JAJYBN010000062.1, on the reverse strand, counting down.
GACCATTATGTGCGCGTGCCCAAATACCGTGAGCTGTCTCCGGCGGAAGAACAAAAACTGCTGGACCGGCACCTGAACCGGGTCACCGATACCTGCATTCCTGAAGAGGAGGCGTTCCGCCGCATACAACGCCATATTTTTAAGATATGGAAAGAAGCAGAAGCAAAGGGCGAGCGCTACTTTCCACATGAATACATGTACAAGCTGCTACTGAGCAAAGCGATGGAAGCCGACTATGAAATAGATACCAAACATAGCTGGATGATAGCAGCCGCAGAAAAGAACCTGCCCATTATAGTGCCAGGCTGGGAAGACAGTACCATGGGCAACAT
>JAJYBN010000061.1 GCA_021779005.1 Pseudomonadota bacterium | reverse complement strand
CGGCTGATAAACTGGGCAAAGGATGCGGTATCCGTGTCGATGCCATAGAAATCCTTTGGCTCACCAGCACCGCCCTGGTCTTTGTCGATAATACGGCTATAGCCGGTACCCATGGCATCGATGAAGACTTCATCCGTGACATCCAAGAGGCTGTAATCATTGTTCACCAATTGATACGGTGCTGCAGGGGTGTGGGTGTGGTCAGCAGTCACCACCCGATCCGGGCCGAAGGCGCCCATGTGTAGCCACACCGTGGAAGAACCCGGTCCGCCGTTGTAGAAGAAAGTCACCGGCCGTTGCTGTGGGTTCTTCACTCCACGTTTGGTATAGGCCACATAAAACATGCTGCCGGTGGGCTCGCCCTTGTCATTCCTGAGGATGATGGTGCCGGCGGTGGCATCGTAATCGATGCGCTGGCCTTCCACCGTCACGCTCCCCTGGGTCACGGATTTCTGTTCCTTGGGTGGCGCGATGGTGCTGGCAGTGGCACTCTTGGCTTCGGGATTGTCAGCTGCAATCGCCGAAACACCATAAGCCATGAGCATCAGAATCATCACAGGAGTCAGGTACTTCTTCACGTTATAACCTCCGTCTGGATAAAAATATTGTTGTGCCGCATGTAAGCATTTCATCCTGGAGTCCCGGGGAAACAGTGCGTCTGCAAAAAAGGTGGCTACTGGTGGACCACCGCCCGCCGCATAGGTTCGCCATATGCGCAGGATTACTTCCTGGCCAGCAGACGTTTGCTCAAGTTCTTGTCGGCCGCCATGTCGATGGCGGTCCAGGCCATGCCCAGGGCACCGTCCCATAGCGCCTGGTCTGCCGCCGCGCGTACACAATGGGCGGCGAATTCGGGCTGGTGGTTCACCGCCGGCAGGCAATCGATGCCGATCATGGGATGGATGGAAGGAATTGCCTTGGAGACATTTCCCATGTCGGTGGAGGCACTGAAGCGCCCAACCGCAGAATCCGCGTCCGGGAATTTGCGCCCCAGGCTTTCGGCATTGTTCCGGTACAGCACTGCCATGTCCGCATCATGCAGCATCTCAGTGTAGGGCTTATCGCCGCCGCGTACCTCCAGTTTCGAGCCGGTCGCCAGGGCACCGGCTTCGAAGCAATGATGTACTTTGACGCGTAATTCCTGCAGTTCGTCCAGGGTTTCACTGCGGATCATATAGCGCGCCGAAGTGTGCGCCGGCACGATGTTGGCGGCATCTCCGCCGTGGGTGCAAATGCCGTGGATACGGTCACCCTGGCGGATATGCTGACGCAGCAGTCCGATGGATGTCTGTGCCACGGTCAGCGCGTCAGAAGCATTGATGCCGAGTTCCGGAAATGCCGAGGCATGCGCTTCCTTGCCGGTGTAGTGCACATCGAACATGGAGGCAGCGATGATTTTCGGCTGCACGTAATCCATGGGGGCCGGATGCACCATCATGGCTGCGTGGATACACGCATAGGCACCACGCTCCAGCAGCAGGATCTTGCCGGAAGCATTGCCTACTTCTTCTGCGGGTGTACCCATGACGGTTACGGTGATGCCCGCATCATCCGCCACTTTGGCGAGCGCAATGGCCGCACCGGCCGACATGGCGGCAATCAGGTTGTGGCCGCAGGCATGACCGACGCCCGGCAGACTGTCGTATTCCGCCATGATGCCGATATTGAGGGGTCCGCTGCCGGCTTTGGCGACGAACGCGGTGGGCAGCTCGCAAATGCCGGTCTGCACCGCAAACCCGGCAGCATCCAGCATCTCCGCCAGCCAGCCGCAGGCCTGCTCTTCCTCGAAACCCAGTTCCGGATGGGCATGGATGCGATGGCTCAGGGCCGTCAGCGATGCACGCGCCTGGCCGAGCCGCTCGCGCGCTGCCTGCTTGCTGTTCACGCTATATCTCCGACTCTGTACAGCCCTCATCATAAACCCGCCTTACTGGATTACAAATACAGTCGTACACTGCCTTGAGCCAATCCAGAGGTCATCCGATGGGCTTACTAGCTGAGGAAAGTGATAATCTTCTACCCTGGTTTTCAGCGTGAACGACTAACATGAATGTATTTCCAGGATTCATTCTGTGGCTGATCCTGCTTATCCTGTGCTGGCCGCTGGCGTTAGCGGCTTTGATCCTCTATCCGTTCGTGTGGCTTGTATTGCTGCCGTTCCGGCTGGTGGGTATCACCGTGGATGCGGTGTTTTCCTTGCTTAAGGCCATACTGTTCCTGCCGGCGCGCCTGTTGCGCGGCCCGGGGAGGGCGGCGGATGCTCGTTGATTCCGACTGGCGCGTGCAGCTACTGGTCATCGCGCAGGTGATCCTGTCGATGATTCTCGGCGGTCTCATCGGCTTCGAGCGTGAACTTGCCAACAAGCCGGCTGGCTTCCGCACCCATACGCTGGTGGCTGGTGCCGCGTGCCTGTTCATGGCGGTAGCCGCGGAGGCGCAAAACTATCTGCATCTAAGCGGAACCGTGGTGATAGATCCGCTGCGCGTGGCTGCAGCCATCGTCACCGGTGTAAGCTTCCTGGGCGCCGGCACGATTTTCAGGAGCAGCGGCGAAAACAGTCGTGTGGGCGGGCTTACCACAGCCGCGACCATTTGGATGGCAGCTGCTGTGGGTCTGGCCGTGGCCCTGGGGCAATTGATTGCCGCTATCGGCGTTACCATTTTGGCTCTCATCGTGCTTCGCGGTATGAAGGTGCTGGAGCGCAATCGCCACACGGGTTCCTGAATCAAATTGAACCAGCGACGGAGGTAAAACATGCGTAATCTTGTTGGCGCATTAACCATGATGTTTTTGTTGGCCGCGCCTATTGCGGCGTTTGCAGCAGGTGGTAAGTTCAAAGTCACTAGCCCGGACTTCGTGAACGGCGGTATCATTAAAGTGGCACAAGTATTTAACCATTTTGGCTGCACAGGCGGCGATCAATCACCGGCCCTGCAGTGGTCCGGCGCGCCGACCGGGACCAAGAGTTTCGCAGTGACCATCTATGATCCGGATGCACCCACCGGTAGCGGCTGGTGGCACTGGAGCGTTTTCAATATCCCGGCCACGGTCACCAGCCTGCCGCTGAATGCCGGCGCTGTAAACTCCACCACGTTGCCCGCAGGTGCCGTACAGGGGCGCACGGATTTCGGCGCTTCCAACTATGGCGGACCCTGCCCGCCTGTGGGCGACAAGCCGCATCACTACCATGTGACGGTGTATGCGCTGAAGATCGACAAACTGCCGCTGGATGCCAGTGCTTCCGGCGCCATGGTGGGCTACTACCTGCATTTCAACTCCATCGCCAAAGCCCGGATGACGGGTCGCTACGGCCGGCCAAAATAAACGACGTCGGCCTGTCCTGAAATCGGTACGGAAATTCCGGATAGCAGGCAGTGATTAATACCGCGTGGGCACAGGTTTATGCTGGCCAGCATGCGTGGCTCGAATGACAACCAAGAATATGATCGGGTTGTGCGCACACGTGCAATTCGCGGAGCCCTGATCATGAAAGTCCTGACGCCCTACACGGCCCTTGGCATCATTCTATCGAGCCTGCTGCTGGGCTTATCGCCGATATTTTCGGAGGCAATCCCCATGACACCACACTTCACACTCACTTCGTCTGCTTATAAAGATAACGGCAGCATGCCAGCGCGCTTCACCTGTGATGGCGATGACACTTCACCGCCCCTCGCCTGGTCCGGCGCGCCGGCCGGCACCAAAAGTTTTGCGCTCATCCTCGACGACCCGGATGCCCCCGATCCTGCAGCGCCCAAGATGACCTGGGTACACTGGGTGCTGTACGACATTCCGGCGGACGTGCACTCATTAGCCCAAGGCGGTTCCAAACAGCTGCCCGCTGGCACCCGAGAAGGCCTGAATGACTGGAAACGCACCGGCTACGGTGGGCCCTGTCCGCCCATCGGCCGGCACCGTTACTTCCATAAGCTGTACGCACTCGACGTGGTATTGCCGGATCTGCACACGCCAAACAAAGCGCAGCTCGAGGCCGCCATGCATGGCCACATTCTTGCCGAGACACAGTTGATCGGCACCTATCAGCATCCAGGATGATGGGGACTGGCGTTGAACATCCGCGCAGAAAACCATTCACTGGATTATCAAACCCGGATCGAGGCCATCCATCGCGAACTTGGCATCCCCGCAGATTACGCACAACGGTTCCAGCTGCCGTTGCGTGCTGAGGCTGTGGAACTGACTTCCATCGGAGCGGATGTCTACGGCAGGCCGCAACAACTGGTGTCAGGTGCGGCACATAACTGGCAGACCATGTGCTCGCAGGCGCAGCGCGACAAAGTGCTGCTGCTAGTGATCTCGGCATTTCGCAGCGTGGATTATCAACGCGGCGTGATCACACGCAAGCTTGCAACCGGCAAGCCCATGGATGAGATCCTTAAGATCAATGCGGCACCAGGCTACAGTGAACATCACACCGGCTGCGCACTGGATCTCACCACCAGCGGTCAGATGACACTGGAGACCGGATTTGAGACTACCGAAGCCTTCGCCTGGTTGACGCAGCATGCCCAGCGCTTCGGTTTTCGGCTGTCCTATCCGCGCGACAACCGTCATGGCATCGCCTACGAGCCCTGGCACTGGGCCTGTCTGGATGAGCCATGAAAAAAATCATCATCCTGCTCGCGGTCACTATCCTGGGCGGTATCGGCTGGACACTGGGAGCACGCATCGGCCTGGGAACCGCATGGCTGCTCTCTAGCGTTGGCTCCTTCATGGGGGTATATATCGGCTGGCGCATAAATCGTACCTACCTGGACTGAAACGGTAATCAATAAAAATCGTCATGGCGCTCACCACATTCAAACACCGGATAATGGGCCTGCTGGATGGCACCGGCATCCAGGTCGATGGCCCGCACCCCTGGGATTTCCAGGTACACAACCCGCATTTTTACCGGCGTGTCATCGCCCACGGTTCCCTGGGACTGGGTGAGTCGTATATGCAGGGCTGGTGGGACGCGCAAGACCTGGACGGTCTCATCTACCGGCTACTGATGGCGAACCTGGAGGAGCGCGTACTGACATTCGACATGCTCCTGGGATTCTTGCATGCGCGTTTCTTCAACCTGCAGAAACCCGCGCGCGCCTTCGACGTCGGCCGCCGCCACTACGACATGGGTAATGATCTGTACAAGCATATGCTCGGCAAACGCCTGATCTACAGCTGCGGCTACTGGGAAAAGGCTGAGGATCTGGATGCCGCCCAGGAAGCCAAGCTGGAACTGGTGTTCCACAAGCTCGGACTGAAACCGGGCATGTGCATCCTCGATATCGGCTGCGGCTGGGGCGAAGCCCTGAAACTCGCGGCACAACGCTACGGCATCACCGGTGTGGGTATCACCGTATCCGAACAGCAGGCCGAGTATGCGCGCCACATCTGCAAGGGCCTGCCCATCGAAATACGACTGCAGGACTACCGCTCACTGGGCGAACAGTTCGACCGGATATTCTCCATCGGCATGTTCGAGCACGTCGGCGTTAAGAATTACCCCACCTACATGCGGGTAGTACGCCGGTGCCTCAGGAACGACGGGCTGTTCCTGCTGCACACCATTGGCGGAAACAAATCGGTGCATGACACTGATCCGTGGATCGCCAAGTACATATTCCCCAACGGCATGCTGCCGTCCATCCAGCAGATCGCGGCCGCCAGTGAAGGCCTGTTCGTGATGGAAGACTGGCACAACTTCAGCGTGCATTACGACAAGACCCTGCAGGCCTGGCGGCGTAATTTCGAGAACAGCTGGGAAGTTTTGAAAACCCAGTACACCGAAACCTTCCAGCGCATGTGGCGCTATTATCTGAGCATCAGCATGGCGTCCTTCCGGGCCCGCAAAAATCAATTGTGGCAGATTGTATTCTCGCCGCAGGGCGTACCCGGTGGCTACGTGGCAGCACGCTGATGCCCATATTCCAACCGCATCCGCAGCTTCTAAAAGACACTGTTCCACTCGGGCGTTTTACTCTGTGTCAGCTCCTGCTCATGAACGACAGCCAGTATCCCTGGTTCATCCTGCTACCGGAACGGGAAAATATCCGCGAGCTCTATGAACTCGATGACGCTGACCGGCAACAGTTGTGGGAGGAATCAGCGCAGCTGTCGCGGACACTGACCGAACTTTTCAAACCCGACAAGCTCAACATCGCGGCGCTCGGCAACCAAGTGCCGCAACTGCATGTGCATCACATCGCGCGCTACAGCCATGACCCCGCCTGGCCAGCCCCGGTATGGGGCAAGTTGCCGCCGAAACCCTATTACAGCGCCGAGATCTACAAACTAAAAAGCCTGCTCATCAACAACATGCAAAGCCTGCTGGGTACGCTCTGAGCAGATTCCGGCGTATGGGATAATGCAGCCCGCTAATCCGCGATCCAGACCCGCATATGCTCAATTTCGGCGAACTGCCTTTCGTATTCTCCGGTCCGGATCTCGATCGGATGGCTTTGCGTCGATTCGAGCATGACGCGTCACACAGCCCGGATCCCGGGATCCGCTACGTACCCGTGTGCGGCGAGAGCAACGTGCTGCTTGCAGATGCAGCAACACCGCTGCTGCTGGACACGACCAGCGCACAGCCCCTGTTGGCAGAGTCACTGTGCCGTGTGTTGCTCGGGAACTTCCAGAACCGGCTGCATGTCGCGCTCGGCTTGCCGGAAGACAGCAAACTGCCCGGCGATAAAGTCACGCTCACCAATCTGCGGCCGCAGTTCGACCGGCTCGAGCATGGCACCATGGCGCTCTTGGGTTATTCCCGCGCCATGGTGCATTGGCATCTGCAGAACCGTTATTGCGGAAAGTGCGGAGCCGCGAATCAGAGCCGCCGTGGCGGTCATGAACTGCGTTGCAGCCGCTGCGGCAACATCCTGTACCCGCGCGTCGATCCCGCC
>JAJYBN010000060.1 GCA_021779005.1 Pseudomonadota bacterium | reverse complement strand
TGCACGTCTCATGCGCGGAGTCCGCTGAGGCGATCGCGCGCGCGCGGGCCCGCGGCCAGCGTGTGTTCGGCGAGGCGCTGGCCGGCCACCATATGGCCAGAATCATAGAACGCATACTGGATATTGCTTTGCAGCTTATCCACCATCGGCAGGTGATGCATGGTGTAGACAGCCGCATAGTAGGGCGTGGCCAAGTCGAAATAACCGGAATTCAGCAGCACTTTCAAATCCGGGTTATAAGTCATGGCCGCCGCCAGATCCGGCATCACGTTGGTGCCGAACGGCAGGGGGAAAGGCGATCCCGGCGGCTGGTGCAGGAAGCTCCACTCAGCAAACACATTGATCTCCGGGCGGTAGACCCTATCCTGGCCGAATTTCAGATCCTTGCGCACGTAATCATTGAAAGCCGATACATACGCTGAACTGATGGCAGCCGACTGGGGGTCGTATTCAGCGGTTTGACTGAGCGGATCCATGACCGGACCGGCGAAGCGGCTGTCGAGACGGCCGGTGACATCATCTGAATCCAGTAGCAGCTGGTGTTCGAACTCGGGGCCGGTGACGCGCAGATTGGCCTTCAGCAGGTAACTCACCGGCAGACCGGTGTAGTTATGCAGCTGCTCGGCCATCTGCTGCCTGGCGGCCGGGTCCAGCGTCGACCCCGCCTGCAGGGCCCTGGCATAGTCGCTCATGGCGAACTGCTCGACTTGCGTCAGCAACGGCTGGAGTTCCGCCGGCTGGTTCGGCAGCTTGTGATGATACCAGGCGGTGGCCGTGAACGTGGGCAGCATCAGCTCATAGGGCAGGTCGATGCCGGGGTTGGAATCAGGGAAGTCGGCGTTGATGTCGAAATTCAGGATCGCCGACAGCAGGATCACGCCGTTCAGGTCCACGGAATCGCCGCTTTGCAGATCGTTGGCCAGCACTGCCGAGCGCGTGGTGCCGTAACTCTCGCCGAACAGGTACTTGGGTGAATTCCAGCGGCCGTATTTGGAAAGAAATTCGGTGATGAACTGGGCGAAGGCCTTGCCATCCGGATCCACGCCATAGAAATCCTTGGGTGTACCCACGCCGCCCTTGTCCTTGTCGAGGATACGGCTGAAACCGGTACCCATGGCGTCGATGAATACTTCATCGGTGGCATCCAGCAGGCTGTACTCGTTGTTGACCAGCTGATAAGGCGCAGCCGGAGTATGGGAATGGTCCTCGGTCACCACACGGCGGGGGCCGAAAGCACCCATGTGCAGCCACACGCTGGAGGAACCGGGACCGCCGTTGTAGAAGAAGGTCACCGGCCGGTTGGCGGGGTTGGCGCCATCTTTCAGATAGGCCACGTAGAACATGCTGCCGGTGGGCTTGCCGTCCTTGTCCTTGAGGATAAGAGTGCCAGCGATGGCCTTGTAGTTGATGCGCTGGCCTTCCACCGTCACGCTTCCCTGGGTAGTGGATTCCTGGGGTGCAGTCGCCGCGGCGGCTGTTGCCGCTGCAGGTTCTTTGGCAGCTGGCTTATCCGCTGCAAACACCGGCATGGCCAGTGCACAGAAGGCCAGCAGCATGAATATCTTGGATCTCAGCACGTGGAATCTCCTTTAAGTATTATTCAAATTTTGCGGATTACGCGCATGCGGCAGGCCAAAGTTCCCGGCAAACCGCATTAACTGCTAAGTTAGGTACACGGACGCTTCCATGCAACCCTGTCACGATTTATAGACGTCCGGCAAATTGAGCGCCGCAGCATAACCCTTTCCAGCGTTTGATTAAATACCTGCCTGCGGTAGCATCGATTGTCCGGGACAACCCCGGCCTGCCGAGGATACCTGCACTATGTCACGTGTGACTATCCATCTCCCTAGCGCGTTCCCGTTCAGCACTGAACTGGAAGTGCGCGTCAGTGACCTCAACTATGGCAATCATCTGGGCAACGACAGCGTGCTGACGCTGATCCACGAAGCGCGCCGGCGCTTTCTGGAGTCCCTGGGTCTGGAAGAGATCAGCACCGATGGCCTGGGTTTTGTGATTGCAGATGCCGCGGTCATCTATCGGGCACAAGCGTTCTATGGCGACCGCTTACATATCCAGGTGGCGGCTGGGGAATTCGGCAGCCGCGGCTGTGCTTTCTATTACCGCATCACCCATGTCAGCGACAAGCGCGTATTGGCGGAAGCCAAGACAGGTACCGTATATTTCGATTTTGGTGCGCAAAAAACCATAAGCTTTCCGGCTGAAATGCTGGCCAAGCTGCGCGACACTGTCGTTTGACAGATTGCGCTTAACGTCAAGACTGCGCTGGAGTATAGTTTTCAGTGTCTTCCGCTGGTAATCGGTGAATGACTGTTTGCCGGTCTGCCTGACAACTACAAGCAGGGAATTAACCCGTGTTAACCGTCATCGCCATCCTCTGGATCCTCGCCTTTCTAATCGGCAGTGTGGCACTCGCTTACCAGCGACAGTCGTTAGTGACCAGCACCGCCGCCTATGGCGTGTTCGTGCTGCTCTACAGCCTGTGGGCCATCTACGGCGAAGGTACTGACTGGCTGGCGCTGTTGTTCTGGATCATCTTCCTATCAATAGCCATCCCCCTCAACATCAAGGAACTGCGTCGCACCTGGATCAGCAAGCCGCTACTGGATGTGTTCCGGAAGGTGCTACCGGAGATGTCCGAAACTGAGGCTGCAGCACTCGAAGCCGGCAGCGTATGGTGGGACGGCGAATTGTTCAGCGGCAAGCCCAACTGGAAGAAACTACTGGACACGCCAGCGCCGAAACTCAGCGAGGAAGAACAGACCTTCCTGGACGGTCCGGTAGAAGAATTGTGCGGCATGCTCGACGAATGGAAGATCACCCACGAATGGGGAGACCTGCCGCCCCAGGTGTGGGAGTTCCTTAAGAAGCAGGGCTTCTTCGCCTATATCATCCCGAAGCAGTACGGTGGCAAACAATTCTCGGCACTCATGAATTCCGAGACCCTGGCGAAGGTTGCGACTTGCAGCGCCACCGCCGCTTCCGTCATGGCGGTGCCCAATTCACTCGGTCCCTCAGAGCTGTTGCTGCGCTATGGCACCGACGAGCAGAAACATCATTATCTGCCACGGCTGGCTTCCGGAGAAGAAGTCCCGTGTTTCGCTCTGACTTCACCGACCGCCGGGTCCGATGCCGGCGCAATTACCGACTACGGTGTGGTGTGCAAAGGCTCATGGGAAGGCAAGGAGATCACTGGCATCCGTCTCAACTGGGACAAGCGTTACATCACCCTGGCCCCCATCGCTACCCTCATCGGACTGGCTTTCAAACTCTATGATCCCGAACACCTGGTCGGCATCAAGGATGAGTACGGCATAACTGCTGCACTGATACCGCACAACTTGCCTGGCATCAGCATCGGCCGGCGGCATTACCCGCTGAATATCCCGTTCCAGAATGGGCCACTCTACGGCAAGGACGTGTTCGTCCCGATCGATGCCATCATTGGCGGCATGCCGATGGCCGGCAAGGGCTGGCGCATGCTGATGGAATGTCTGGGTGCCGGCCGCGCCATCTCTCTGCCATCCAACACCTCCGGCGGTGCGCGCCTCGGTGTATATACCACCGGCGCTTATAGCCGCGTGCGCAAACAATTCAATATGCCGATCGCCAAGTTCGAGGGCATCGACGAAGTACTGGGGCGCATGGGTGGGCTGCTGTATTCCATGGAAGCAGTGCGCACCATGACTGCCGCCGCCATCGACCAGGGTGAACAACCATCCGTATGCGCCGCCATATCAAAATATCATGTCACCGAGATGGCGCGTGTGGTCGGCAACGACGCCATGGACGTGCATGGCGGCAAGGGCATCCAGCTTGGGCCGCGCAATTACCTGGCGCGCGGTTATGAATCCATCCCCATCGCCATAACCGTAGAAGGCGCCAATATCCTGACGCGCAATCTGATGATCTACGGGCAGGGCGCGATACGCTGTCACCCCTATGTGCTCAAGGAAATGCGCGCTGCTTCCATGTCAGAACACGCGAACACGGCAACAGTCCAGGCTGCTAACGATGAAGAGCGTGCCGCAGCCGTCAGTGAACAACATGCCGCGCTCAAGCAATTCGACGATGCGGTGTTCGGCCACTTCGGCCTAGCGCTCAGCAATACCGCACGCTCACTGATCTTGTCGCTTACCAACGCAAAATTCATGCGGGTGCCGGTGCACGGCCCGACCCGGCGTTTCTACCAGCACATCAACCGCTTCAGCGCCGCGTTTGTGCTGGCATCAGACGTCGCAATGCTGACGCTGGGCGGTACACTCAAACGCAAGGAAAAACTCTCAGCACGCCTCGGCGACATGCTCAGCTATATGTATATCGCATCCGCGGTACTCAAGCGCTACGAGGATCAAGGCCAACAGAGTGAAGACCTGCCGCTGGTGGAATGGGCCTGCCGCCAGGCGCTTTATCGTCTGCAGGAACAGATGCATGGTTTCCTGCGCAACTTTCCCAACCGCTGGGTCGCCGCAATCCTGCGTTTCCTGATCTTCACCCGTGGCCGCATGTATTCAGCGCCGCCGGATGAATGCGGCCACCGCATCGCCGAGCTGATGAGCACGCCCAGCGCGGCCCGCGAACGCCTGACCCACAACACTTATATCGGCGACAAGCACAGCCCGGTGGGCATGTTCGCAGAAGCACTCACACTCGCCATCAAACTGGAACCGGTGGAGAAAAAAATCCATTCCGCCATCCGTGCAGGTGAACTCAAACTGGCGCCTAGGGCATCATCAGTGGACGCGGCCTATGAAGCCGGCCTCATCGATGAGAGCGAAGCCCGGCAACTGCGGCGACTGGAAGAGCTCAGCATCGAGATCTGCGCAGTGGATGATTTCGCTCAGGATGAATTGGGCACCAAGCCTTTCCCCCCAGACCATCCCCGCCCAGGGATGACACTCTAGTCTGCTGAGCATCAGCTCACCGGATCAAGACGCATGGCAGACAGCGGGCTCATCTATGAAGTCACGGTCGATGCGGCTGCGAGCGTCAGTGAGGAACTTGACCACTGGCTGACACAGCACGTGCATGACATGCTACAACTGCCGGGTTTCCTGGATGCAAACATACTGCACCCGAAAACACTGATCCCCTCCGCTAACGTCTACACATCGGTGCGACGTGTGGTGCGATACACGCTAGCCAATCGCGCCGCACTCGAGAATTACTTTAAGGAACATGCGGCGCGCATGCGCGCCGCAGCGCAGACGCGCTTTGGCAACCGCATAAGCAGCAGTCGCCGGATACTTGATGAAAACGGCACGGAATTATCGGATATCGACATCTCCACAGCGGCAACCACGATAGCCGATCCGGTATCGTTGCGGTGCCTGAACTGCGGCGCACCCCTTACCGGAAAATTTTGCGCTAACTGCGGCCAGCAGAACCACACCTACGCAGCACCCCTGTGGAGCGTCATCAATGATTTCTTCGGCAACCATTTCGGCTTCGATACCAAGTTCTTCCACAGCATCCTGCCGCTGCTGTTCCGGCCAGGATTCCTGTCGCGCGAATATTCCGCCGGACGGCGTGTGCGCTATATCAATCCACTGCGCCTCTACATCTTCAGCAGCATCATGCTGTTTTTAATCGCTTGGACCGCAGCCTCGCCACAAATAGCCAGATTCAAAAATCTTAACTGTATTGGCGAGGCGAACTGTCAAATAACAAGCAAGTTAATTACGCCTCACTCGCAAAAGGTGGGTGTTAAACCCAGTGATTCCAGTAAGCAAATGCAACAAGTTCCCAGCAACTCACAAGACAAACAATCAGCTACCGCTGCTGAGAATGGTTCAGTTTCGGGAACCATATTCGGTAAGAAATTCATGGTGTCCAAGACTGAATTCATGAACCGCCTGATCCATGATTTCGAGATTTATCTGCCCAAGATGATGTTCGTGTTTCTTCCGTTGGTCGCACTGCTATTGAAACTGTTCTACATACGTTCAAAACGCTACTACATGGAACATCTGATATTCACCCTGCACAATCATGCGTTTATATACATCGCTATGATCTGCATGCTGCTGTCCGGGATTTTAGGCGCGCATTTATTATGGCTGGCCTCGCCGATACGCTACTTCAACGACTTGGTTGGCTGGTATATGGTTGTTTATATCTTTCTTGCCATGCTGTTCTATTATCGCCAGTCCTTCATTAAAACGCTGGTCAAGTTCCTGCTTCTGGGTTGCATCTACTGGCTGGCGCTTTTAACGACATTCGTACTGGGATTCATGCTTATACTTACGGATGTTCTATGGATTTAAGCGCATACCCGGTTGCGTCCGGAATGCTTGGCCTCGTAGAGTTTCTCATCGGCCGCTGCGATCAATGTGTCGACCCCATAACCGGGGGGCGCAGCGGCCACCCCGAAACTGATAGTGACCTTCAGTCCAGTCTCGAGCCTGTCCCACTCGTAGGATTCCACCTGCCGGCGGATTTTCTCGCACACCGCGGCGGCATTCTCGCGCGAGGTCTCAGGGAAACACAGCAGAAACTCCTCGCCGCCATAACGGGCGATGATGTCTATGGATCGGCATTGCGCGCGCAGGATGTTCGCCATCACGCGCAGCACATCATCGCCCACCATGTGCGAGAAGCGGTCGTTGACCACCTTGAATTGGTCGATATCCCCCATCACCACGGCCAGTTCACGTTTGAAGCGTTCGGCTCGGCTGACCTCAAGTCCGAGCCGGCTGTCCAGATAGCGGCGGTTATACAGGCCGGTCAGGCCATCCTCGAGGGTCTGACGCTGCAACCTGAGCAGCAACTCCTCCTTCTCCCGGTTGGTGCTGCGCAGTGATTCGGTGAGCGCGTGTAATTCGTCCTTCTGTTCCGCCAAATCGCGGGTGCGTGCGCTCACACGCTGCTCCAGATCGCTGCGGCTGTGCTCCAG
>JAJYBN010000059.1 GCA_021779005.1 Pseudomonadota bacterium | reverse complement strand
CGCTGGTGCTGGCCTTGTGCCTGGCGTTGGCACAAAGCTTCTTCGGGCTGGCAGGCGCACAGCGCGGCACCGGTTCCTGGATGATGGCGGTGCGCCCGGCGGCCATCGGACAATTCCTGTTTACTGGCCTGGCGTTCCTGCTGCTGGTTTTCTGCCTGCTGCGCAGTGATTTCTCGGTACTGTACGTGGCGCAGAACTCGAATACGCAGCTTCCCTGGATCTACAAGATAGCGGCGGCCTGGGGTGCCCACGAGGGCTCGCTGTTGCTGTGGGCGTCCATCCTTGCCCTGTGGACCCTGGTGGTGGCACTGTTCAGCCGCACTCTACCACTGCAGTTCGTTTCCCGGGTGCTCGGCGTCATGGGCATCGTCAGCATCGGTTTCCTGCTGTTCATGCTGACCACCTCCGATCCATTCACCCGTCTGTTGCCGGCCGCCCAGCAGGGTGCCGATCTCAACCCGATCCTCCAGGATCCGGCCATGGCGGGACATCCGCCCATGCTGTATATGGGGTATGTCGGACTGTCGGTGGCATTTGCATTCGCAGTGGCGGCGCTGATTGGCGGCAAGATGGATTCCACCTGGGCGCGCTGGGCGCGGCCGTGGACGATCATCGCCTGGCTGTTCCTGACACTCGGCATTACGCTGGGAAGCTGGTGGTCCTACTATGAACTCGGCTGGGGTGGCTGGTGGTTCTGGGATCCGGTGGAGAATGCCTCGTTCATGCCGTGGCTGGTGGCCACGGCACTCATCCATTCGCTGATCGTCACGGAAAAACGCGGCATGTTCAAAAGCTGGACAGCCTTGCTGGCGATCTCCGCATTCTCTCTGAGTCTTCTGGGCACCTTCCTGGTGCGCTCCGGCGTGCTGATCTCGGTGCATGCGTTTGCCACCGATCCGCGCCGCGGCATATTCGTGCTGGCGCTGATCGGGATTGTGGTGGGCGGTTCCCTGGCACTGTATGCCTGGCGCGCGCCCAAGCTGGTGTCCGAGGATGGATTCGGCGCCCTGTCACGCGAGACCTTCCTGCTGCTGAACAACCTGTTCCTGGTAGTGGCGGCCGCGGCTATCCTTCTCGGCACACTCTATCCGCTGGTTCTCGACGCACTTAACCTGGGGAAGATCTCCGTAGGTCCACCGTACTTCAACAGCATCTTCATGCCGTTGATGTTGCCGTTGCTGATCCTGGTGGGTATCGGGCCCTATCTGTTCTGGAAACAAGACACGCTCAAGCGGCTGCTGTCACAGTTCAAGGTCACTGTATGGATCGTCGCTGCCGTGAGCATACTTATAGTAGTGATGCTATGGAGCCGCGCCGGTATCGCAGCGGTCTTGGGCGTGATCATCGCTGGTTGGCTGCTGGTCAGCACCGCCATGGGCATAATCCTGCGCTGGCGCCGCCGGCAGAAAGTGACGCGTGGAACCTGGGGTATGACCATCGCCCATCTCGGTGTGGGCGTGTTGGCGCTGGGAATAGCCGTGACCAGCAGCATGAGCGTAGCGGAAGACACCACGCTCGCACCCGGGCAAAGTACGCTGGTGCATGGTTATCGTTTTGCTTTTGATGGTACCCGCAACCTGCGGGGCCCGAATTACCAGGCGATCGAAGCAGACATCAGCATCACCCACAATGGCAAACCGGTCACGGTGCTGCATCCCCAGAAGCGGATCTATGACGGAGCCAGCTCCAGTGCCACCGAGGCGGATCTGGATCCAGGCTTGTTCCGGGATCTATATGTCGCCATGGGCGATCCACTCGGCAACGGCGCATGGAGTATGCGGCTCCAGTACAAGCCCCTGGTTCGCTTCCTGTGGCTAGGCGGTTTGCTGATGGCGTTCGGCGGGATCCTGGCGGTTTCGGATCGACGCAAACGCGTGACTGTAAACGAGCCTAAATTCGCGGATGTACGGCACGCGGTGACCAAGGGATGAAAGCGCTGTTATTCCTGTTGCCCGCTGGCATCCTGGTGCTGCTGATCCTGCTTTTCTGGCGGGGGCTGTATCTGAATCCGTCCCAGGTTCCCTCGCCGCTGATCGGCAAGCCGTTACCGCAATTCAGCCTGCCGGGTGTGGGCGGCCCGTCCGCGTCATTGAATAACGCCGATTTCGAAGGGCATGTATCCATCCTGAATGTATGGGCTACATGGTGCATACCCTGCCGCGATGAGCAGCCGGAACTGGTGAAGCTCGCGCAGCAGAACGTGGTCACCATCTACGGGTTGAACTATAAAGATGATGCGGACAGCGCCGTGCAATGGCTGCAGTCACAAGGTAACCCTTATGCGAAAGATGGTTTTGACCCCAAGGGTGAGGTGGCCCTTAATTTCGGCGTGTATGGCGTTCCGGAGACCTTCGTGGTGGACAGCCACGGCATCATCCGGCACAAATACATTGGACCCTTGACGGCATCGCTGATCAGCACCCAGCTGATACCACTGGTACACAAACTGGAACAGGTGTCGAAATGATGCGTTATATAGCCCTGTTGATGTTGCTGATCACTGTGCCGGCGCTGGCGGTGGATTCCGAACCGGCCCTCCCGAACGCCACCTTGCAGCAGCGCTATGAAACACTCACCCACCAATTTCGCTGCCTGGTTTGCCAGAATGAGACGATCGCCGAATCCAACGCCGGTCTGGCGGCCGACCTGCGTACCCAGGTCCGGGAGCAGCTGATTGCTGGCAAGAGCGATGAACAGATCAAGCAGTACATGGTCGCTCGCTACGGAGATTTC
This sequence comes from Pseudomonadota bacterium, assembly GCA_021779005.1. Lineage (GTDB taxonomy): Bacteria > Pseudomonadota > Gammaproteobacteria > Natronospirales > REEB76 > REEB76. Next base: position 4,201 of record JAJYBN010000059.1, on the reverse strand, counting down.
GTGCTCTTCAAGCCACCCTGGCAGCCGAATACCTGGCTGCTGTGGGCCGGACCGCTGCTGTTGCTGGGCATCGGCGCGTTGGTGGTGATCACCGTGGTGCGCCGCAAGTCGCAACTTGCTAAATCTTCGCCAGGCGAAGCCGATGGGGACGATTTGAGACCTTGATGTCCGTCAAACAGGAAATTCGAACATGATCTTCATCGTCATCGCCGCCAGCATGCTATTGGCAGCCATCGCCTGTCTGGCTGTGCCCCTGTGGTGGCGCCGCAAACCGCGTGACATCGCAAATGTAGGAGAACTGAAGGAACATAAAAAGAAGCTCGCCATCCTGGATCGCCAACTCAAGAAGGGCGAGCTGCGCATGCCGGAATACATGCAGGCGCGCAAGCGGCTCGAAGAGGCCCTGCAGGCCAGTCTTTCAGCACAGGCTGAAGCCGTGTCCGATGCCGACACTGCCACCTCAAGTCCACGGACAGCCGTGGTGATATCCATACTACTGCCGCTGTTCGCGATCGGCATGTATCTGCTGATCGGCAACTGGCGGGTGGCGATCCAGGGTATGCAGGTCGCGGAGCAGAATTCAGTCGATCAGATGGTGCAACAGCTGGCCCAGCGGCTGAACACCACCGATTCCGGCGACGCCAACGGCTGGATGATGCTGGGTCAATCCTATGTGGTGATGGGCCGCTACGCCGATGCCGTGCCGGCCTATGCCCATGCCTACGCCCTGACCGGCGACGCGAATCCGGACCTGCTGGCGGATTATGCCGAAGCCATCATCCTCGCAGACCCGGCCAAGCTGACGACCGATGCAGCGCCGCTGCTCACCAAAGTACTGCAAGTGGCTCCTGACAATGCGAAGGCACTCTGGTACGGGGGGCTGCTGGCCTTCGCCGATCACGATAAGGCACTTGCGATCCAGCGCTGGCAGAAACTGTTGGCTCAGAACCCGCCTGCGGGAATCCGGCAATTGGTAATAAAGCAGATCGAGGAGGCGGGTGGAAAAGTCGCATCCCAGGAGATTGCCAAGCCCGCGGGACAGCGCGTGATACCTGTGCGTGTCTCAATCGATCCGAGGCTTGCCAAGCAGTTTAAGGCGGACACCACGCTGTTCGTGTTCGTCAGGCCTTCGGGCGATAGCAGCGGGCCGCCATTGCTGGCGACACGTGTGCTGGTCGGAAAACTGCCCACCGACCTTGAGCTGACTGATGCCAACGCCATGATGCCCGGTACCACCCTGGCCAGCTATGACCAGGTGGACGTGATCGCGCGTCTGTCGTTGAAGGGCGGCACCACCGCCCAACCCGGGGACCTGGAGGGCAACACGCTGTTTAGATTTGCGCCCAAGACGCACGTTGCGCAGATCACCATCGATCGAGTCATACCCTGACCAGGCTGTGATCCAGTAACCGGGTCGGATCCAGCGCTACCGGTTATGAAGAAGTCTCATAAAAGCACGCAGCTCACCGAGAGCAAGGCAGTATCGTCAGGCCATCTGACACTCATCGATGGCTTGCGCAATACAGACTGCTATCAACATCCCGTTTCCGGATTTGAAATCATCGAGACCCATGCTTCCTGGGTGATATTGACCGGCGAGCATGCCTACAAGATCAAGAAACCCGTAGATCTCGGCTTCCTCGATTATTCGACGCTGGAGAAGCGTCGCCACGCCTGCCACGAGGAACTGCGGCTTAACCAGATACTGGCGCCGGATCTATATATAGATGTGGTACCGATCACGGGTTCAGTCACCGAGCCGCATATGGATGGCGAGGGGGACGCCATCGAATATGCCCTGCACATGCATGAATTCGACCAACGCTGCCAGCTGGACCATATGCTGGAGCGTGGCGAGCTCTGCATCGAAGACATGGACGGCGCCGCCAAACATCTGGCCGCTTTCCACGCGGCAGCCCCGAGGTTGGATCCCGCCAGGCCCTATGGCCGGGCACCGGATATACACAGGCCCGTAGCAGATAATTTTTCTGCGATTGTTTCACTTCTTGCCGGCAGGTACCTGCCGGTGATGGACGACTTGCACAGATGGAGCAATACGGAGTACCAGGCCAAGTACGGCTTCATGGATGCCCGGCGCAATCTGGGTTATGTGCGGGAATGCCATGGCGATCTGCACCTCGCCAACCTCGTCAGGTATCACGGCCGGATCCTGGCGTTTGACCGTATCGAATTCAGCGAAGCCTTGCGCTGGATCGATGTCCTGAATGATTCGGCCTTCCTGGTGATGGATCTGCTGTACCACGAGCGCCAGGATCTGGCGTTTCGCTGTCTGAACGTGTACCTGCAAACCACGGGCGACTACCGTGGTCTGTCGGTGCTGCGCTATTACCTGGTGTACCGGGCGTTGGTGCGCGCCAAGGTCGCCTTGCTGAAAGTCGCCCAGGTCGCAGATGCGGCTGCATCCGCATCTGCGAAACAAGATGCGTATAGGCACATCGAATTGGCGAATTCCTTCATCCAGCCCCAGCAGGCGCGGTTGATATTGATGCATGGCCTGTCTGGCTCCGGTAAAACCTGGCTCAGTGATCGTTTGATGACTGCACTGCCGGCAGTGCGACTGCGCTCTGATGTGGAGCGCAAGCGTTTACATGGTCAGATCATCGAGTCCCACACGGGCGCCGCACCGGAACAAGGCCTGTATACCAATGCTGCGTCACAGCGGACTTACCAGAAGCTCGCAGAACTTACAGAAGATGGTTGCGGCGCAGGCTGGAGTGTGATCGTGGATGCAGCATTTCTGCAGAAGTGGCAGCGTAAGATGTTTCAGGAACTCGCTGTGCGGCTCGCAATCCCGTGGATGATTGTGGATTGCCATGCTTCTGAATCTACCCTCAAATCGAGGGTGATGCAGCGTCTGGAGATGGGGATGGATGCATCGGAAGCAAATGATGCGGTGTTACAAATCCAGCTACAAACGGCTAAGCCCCTGGATGTCGGTGAGCGCGAACACACCATTATCGTTGAGACTCAATCGGATATCGATGTAGATGCCGTCATCAAGCGCTTGATCTCCAAGCTGGATGAGCCATGATGATTGGCATGCGCATGCCGGCTAATGGTGCAATCATCCCGTAGCGCGTCGAGGAAGGCGTAAATCTCCCGATTATCTGACTCAGATCAAATTAAAGGTGCCACGGAGCTAGGATTGCCGACTATGTATGGATAACATGTGCAATCACTACTGTCTTGTCCAGGTGAATTTATGGCGCCTTCGAAAAGGGTACGCGGCATGAGTCTCCATCATCGGGCATGGTTGATCGTGCTGCTGCCTGTCGTTACAGCCTGCAGCGCGCCCACTCCGCTGCCGCTCGTGGGCACGCTGGAACGCGACCGTATCGAGCTGGTGGCGGAAGCCCAGGAGCCGATTGTGCAGATCCCGGTGCATGAAGGCCAGCAGGTTGAGGCGGGACAAGTGATCCTACAGCTGGATACCACCCGCTATCGGGCGCTGACAGATCAGGCACTGGCCGCATGCAATCAGGTGAAAGCACGCATCGCGGGTGACAAGGCCACCCTCTTGGATGCACAGAAAAGTTTTAAGCGTATCGAAGCGTTGGTCAACAAAAATGTGCGCAGCCCGGCTGACCTGGATGCGTCGCGCGCGGCCCTGGATGGTGCGCGTGCCGGTCTCGATGCGGATACATCCGCGCTCGAGGGTGCGCAAGCCGCGCTTGCTTATGCACGGCTCACGCTGGCACGACTAACGGTGCAGGCACCGCGCGCGGCCGTGGTCGATTCCCTACCGTTCCACCTAGGGGAGCGTCCGCCGGCGCATGCGGTGGTCGCCGTGTTACTTGCCACTGACAGTGCATATGCACAGGTTTATGTCCCGGAGCCATTGCTCACACAAGTCCGGCCCGGTCTGCGCGCTACGATTCGCTTCGACGGTGAAAGTCGCACCTACGCCGGCAGCGTACGTTTTGTATCTTCTGACGCCGCATTTACTCCCTACTATGCCCTCAATGACCGGGACCGCAGCCGTCTTGCCTATCTGGCGAAAGTTTATCTCGATGAGGGTAATTTGGGCGAGCTACCCACAGGTGCACCGGTCAGCGTGGATTTTCCGGCGCTGCATCAACAAGCACGTTGATGTCCGGCAACTACGCTATCCAGGCCGAGCATCTCACGCGCCGCTTCGGCGCTCTGGTGGCTGTTGATGACGTCAGTCTTGCCATTCCCC
>JAJYBN010000058.1 GCA_021779005.1 Pseudomonadota bacterium | reverse complement strand
TGCGCCGTTCGCATCATGGGGTTTATGCAGGTTTTCCTGGCTCCATAAATCCATGAGTGCATTGCCAGGGCCGGTGTCAAAGCCGCTCACTGTCCCGCCACTCGCAGGCAGCACGGTTAGATTGGCGATGCCACCGATATTCACCACGGCACGCGCTTCCTTGTGGTCTGCAAACACCGCGTGATGAAAGGCCGGTACCAGTGGCGCGCCCTGGCCACCCAGCGCGACGTCACGGCGGCGGAAATCTGCAACCGTGACGATACCGGTGCGCGCTGCGATGATGTTGGGGTCGGCGATCTGCAAGGTGAAGGGCTGTGGCGCATCGGGACGATGGCGCACGGTCTGGCCGTGACTGCCAATGGCGCGGACATCGCGCGCCGTGATCCCAGCCTTGCTAATGAGCGCCAGCGCGGCGACGGCGAACAGTTGGCCCAATTCAGTATCCAGCCTGCCGAGCTCATCGATTGCGTCGCCATGATAGTGGCAAGTGGTGAAATCGAGGATCTGCGCACGCAAGGCCGGTGCAAAGGGCAGAAAATGGCTGGTATGCAAATGTGGCGCCGGCGTGAAATCCACCAGTGCGGCATCTACGCCATCGCTGCTGGTGCCAGACATCAGTCCGATAAAGTAGTCGCGCACGTTTAGATCGGCTCGATCAGCGCTCAGTTGGCGGTATTGGCCTTGACGGCGCTGCTGCTGTTGGTGCTGGCAACACGTGTCACTCCACCATTGCTCATCTCAGCCAGCAGCGTGGTAAGTTCACGGTCAAACTCCGGCCTGTATTTCGCCAGCAGGGGTTCGGCGCTCGGCAGGTTCACGGTCCGCGGATTGCGTGGAACCCCGTCGACCATTATCTGGTAATGCAGGTGCGGACCAGTGGCTTCGCCGCTCTCACCCACATAGCCGATCACCTGTTCCTGCTTTACGCGACTGCCGATATGCAGGCCACTGCGGAAACGCGACATATGCGCATACAAGGTGCTGTAACCACCACCATGGCGGATGATGATGCAGCGGCCAAATCCGGCCTTTTGACCGCGGAACACAATATAGCCATCTCCCGCTGCCATGATGGGTGTGCCGGTGGGCGCCGCATAGTCAACACCATAATGCGGGCGTACAAAATGTAGAACAGGGTTCATACGGTGCAGGCTGAAACCTGAGCTGATACGGGTATAGGACACCGGTGCGCGTAACAGAGCCTTGCGGACACTGCGGCCATCGGGCGTGTAGTAATCGGTATCGCCGGAAGGGTCGGTGAAACGCGCGATGCGGTAGATTTTACTCGGTGTTACGAACTCGGCTGCCAGTATCGGGCCATCGGTGACCGGCTCATCCTGGCGGTGGATCTTCTGATAGAGCACCGTGAAGGAGTCACCGCTGCGGATATCGTGGCTGAAGTCTATATCCCAGCCGAAAAGGTGGATCAGCTGCATGATGACCGGGTCGGATAAGCCCGCACGGGTGGCGGCATCGAACAATGAGTTTTCGATGACACCATGGGCATAGGCAACAGTGATCTCCGTGGGTATATCGACGACGCTGGCCTGGTAACCGTTGGCAGCCTTTGCGACCTCAAGCTTGTGGGCATCGTCCAGTTTCATGCTGAGGCTCAGGATCCGACCACTGTCATCGTGGCTGACAGCGATCACTTGGTCCGGGTGGATACGCTTCAGACCCGCGGTGTCGCCACCCACAGCCAGGATGGCGTGCATATCGCCCACACTCAGATGCTCCTTGGCGAACAACCTTCCCAGGGTGTCACCCCTGCGTACCGTCAACGCAGTGGTTTCGACACCAGGTACTGCAAGCGGTGTGTTTAAGGAGGTGGATGCGGGTGCCGTAGCGGTATTTGGGTTATACACAGAATCGGGGGTTGAGGATGGTGCTTGGGGGCTGGTGGCGGCTATCGGCGCCGTATTGCTGTTATGGCCGGCGCTCACAGGTCCGCTGAGCAGCTGGGCGAGGCCCCCGCCGGCCATGGCCAGTATTAGTAGCAGCCAGAAACGGCGGCGTACGCGTGGCCGCCGGGGTGTGCTATCACCGTCGGCATCGCCGCTTGGCTTATAATCCGTCCAGCGTTGATCCTTGGCTCTGGTCACGATCCCCACCCGATGTCCTGGATAGCAGGTAACACTAGCTTGACGGGCCTTGATGGTCAACCCTAAACCCATGCCAAATCATGGGGATAAGCGAAAAATCTCCCTAGGGCCTAAGCTTTGAGGGGCCATTTTCAGGAGTCTTGGGCATGCCGACGCCTGTTGAAGCACTGGCGGAACTCCGCCGGGGCGCCGACGAAATCCTGCTGGAAACTGAGTTGGCTGAGCGCCTCAAGGGCGGCCGGCCGTTGCGGGTCAAGGCGGGTTTCGACCCGACGGCGCCGGACCTGCACTTGGGCCATACGGTGCTCATCAACAAGCTGCACCAGTTCCAGCAATTAGGCCATCAGGCAATTTTCCTGATTGGCGATTTCACCGGCATGATCGGTGATCCCAGCGGCAAGAATCTGACCCGCAGGCCACTTACCCCGGAAGAGATTGCGCACAACGCGCAGACCTACCGAGAACAGATCTTCAAGATCCTCGATCCGGCAGTCACGCGTATCGAATTCAATTCCCGCTGGATGGAGAAACTGGGCGCTGCCGGCTTGGTGCGGCTTGCCGCCCAGCACACCGTCGCACGCATGTTGGAGCGGGATGATTTCAGCAAGCGCTATGCCAGCGGCCAGCCTATCGCCATCCACGAATTCCTGTATCCACTGGTACAGGGTTATGACTCGGTAGCGCTCGAAGCGGATGTGGAGCTCGGCGGCACCGATCAGAAGTTCAACTTACTAATGGGCCGCCAGCTGCAGGAACATTATGGCCAGAAACCGCAGATTGTCCTGACCATGCCGATCCTCGAAGGGCTGGATGGCGTACAAAAGATGTCCAAGTCGCTTGGCAATTACATCGGTATCAACGAAGTGCCGGCGGAGATGTTCGGCAAGCTGATGTCGATCTCTGACGAATTAATGTGGAGATATTTTGAACTGCTGAGTTTCCGTTCTATCAACGAGATCAGGAAATTTAAACATGAGATAGTGGAAGGTGCCAACCCGCGCGATATCAAATTCCGACTGGCAGAAGAGCTGGTGACGCGATTTCATGGTGCTGCGTCAGCCAAGAAGGCGCATGAAGAATTTATCGCTCGTTTTCAGAAAGGCGCCCTGCCGGACATTCTGCCTGAACATCAGATAGTGTGCCAGGGCGCGGACATGCCATTAGTGCAGCTGCTCAAGCAATGCCGTCTCACTTCCAGCACGTCCGAAGCCCAGCGCTTGCTGGATCAGGGCGGGGTGCGCGTTGACGGCGCGAAAGTTACAGACCGCAGCATGAAGTTAAGAACTGGTCGGAGCTATGTACTGCAGGTTGGCAAGCGCAAGTTCGCGCGCGTGCATCTGCGACACGAACAAAAATAGACGCTTTTATGTCAACAAACTAATCATTTCAAAATAAAGGTTTCTCCCGTAAGGTGGTGCGCGCCAGCCACTTTTCCCCCTCGAGCACTGGTTCGCCAGCATGCAAGGTCATTGGATCGGTCTCGCCCGTGGGGGTCATGTTGAAATGGCACAGCGCCATGCGCGTGCGACCAGCAACCTTCAGGTTGAGTTTTAGATATTGAGTCTCACCACCGGCTTCCGGAGCGTGCAGATAAACAAGGAAGGAGGCTATGCGTTGGCCGGAGTTGTCACCGATGCGTCGATTGTATTCAAGCCGGGAAGCGTCAAAATAATCCACATGTGGTGCATAGAGGTCAGAGCGCTGATAGCGCAATACTGATATTGGTTCCACATGTTCTACTGGTAGATTGAAGGCTGCGGCGATGCGTCGTTCCAGATTACGGATTACTGCGTCACAATACACCAGATGAAATTTGGCAGAATGACCTGTGAATGCTGTCTGCTCTTGTGACAATTGATCACGAGTATTTTCACTGGCGGGTTTAATATTCAGGAGTGCCAGCGCCATTAAATGCGCGGCCTCGGTTTTCGATATGAATTCTGTAACCGTGAAGATCCGAGGTTGTGGGTTGATTAAAGTTGGAGGGTTAGGCTGCAATAGGCCGGTATCGCGCGCTGCTTGCGTGTGTGTATGCTGCATGCGTATAGATGCGTCGATCGAGAAATCTGCCACAGACAGCGAGGCGAAATTGTCCTCGACGATCTGGCGGTAGGTTTCGATGGATGCCGTGACGCCAGGCATGCGGCCAAGTCGAAGTTGCAGCGCGTCGAAATTCGACTCGATAATCGCACTCAGTTCACGTACTTGGATTCGCTCCATTGCCGTGAGTTGAGCGTGCAATTCTTCAAGTTCAGTTTTAGCAGTCGGGTAATTTAAGCGTGCGGCATTACTCATCCAGGCGCTCGCATGTATCAGGTTCTTCGGTGCGCCCCATCCCGCGGCATAACGCAATCCCAGATTGAAATAGGCTCGTGCCTCACCCTGTGCGGCGGCTTGCAGATACAGGGAGGTGGCGGCTTCCTGGTTGGCCGCCGTACCCAGACCTTGTGCTTGCATGTAAGCGAGGTTGCACTGCGCCATGGCATAGGCCTGGGCAGCGGTACGCGCGTACCAGCTGAATGCCTGAGCATCGCTTTGCGATACTCCTCGACCGAGCATGTAAAGATCCGCAAGCCGGTCCTGCGCCATGGGATGACCCCGCTCAGCCGCTCCTTGGTACCAGCGTGCTGCTTCCTGAAAGGCGTTCGGCAACACATGTACCTGCGCATGCACATGCCCGAGTGTCAACTGTGCTTCGATGTAACCTGCTTCCGCAGATTTTTTCAGAAGTTCCAGGCCTTCCGCGAACTCCGCCGTACCGTATTGGTTGGCAGCCACCAGTGCCTCACCATTCTTAAACCATGTCGCTGGGGTACTCATGATATAGGCAGTGTAACAAAGGACCGGCGTGCTTGGTCCGTATCCGCCGGTGGAGTAACCTGTACGCCCTTTTTGAGGTGCAGGCATGGAACTGGTCGGCAAACACATATTACTGGGCGTCACGGGCGGTATCGCTGTCTACAAATGTCCAGATTTGATACGACGTCTGCGTGAAGCTGGCGCCGATGTGCAGGTAGTCATGACCCAGGGCGCACAGCGCTTCGTCACGCCGCTCACATTTCAGTCGCTGTCCGGTCACAGTGTACGCACAGACCTCTGGGACCTGCACGCCGAACATGCCATGGGACACATCGAATTGGCGCGCTGGGCGGATTTGGTGCTGGTGGCGCCGGCCACCGCCAGTTTCATGGCGCGCCTCGCCCACGGTCATGCTGATGACCTGTTGACCACGCTGTGTCTTGCCACCGAATCACCGCTGGTCGTGGCACCAGCCATGAACTGGGTCATGTGGGAGAATCCAGCCACACGGGAAAATACAAGTTTACTTGTGGAACACGGAGTGCGTCTGCTGGGCCCGGTTTCGGGAGAACTGGCGGAAGGCGAAATTGGGATGGGCCGCATGCTCGAACCCCAAGAAATTATCGCGGCCTTGAAGGGCGAGGGTAATCTGCTGCTTCAGGGCCTGCGAGTGCTGGTCACTGCAGGCCCCACGCGTGAACCCCTTGATCCGGTACGCTATGTCAGCAACCGCAGCTCAGGCAAAATGGGATTTGCCATGGCACGCGCAGCTGCTGAAGCCGGTGCTGAAGTCACGCTAGTGTGCGGTCCGGTGCAGCTGTCCACACCACGTGACGTGCGTCGTGTTGATGTGGAAACTGCGGCACAGATGCATGCGGCGGTCATGCGCGCAGTGATACATACCGAAATCTTCATAGGCACTGCCGCGGTGGCTGACTACGCACCGGTGCAAGCAGCCCGGGAGAAAATCAAGAAGCGCCCTGGCAGCCTGCAACTGAAGCTGGTGAAAACACCGGATATCCTGGCGGAAGTGGCTAGTCGACGCCCACGGCCATTCACAGTGGGTTTCGCCGCTGAGACCGAGAAACTCGAGGCAAGGGCGCGCGCCAAGCTCTCCAGTAAGCAAGTGGACATGATCGCGGCCAACTGGGTGGGGCGCGGCCGCGGCTTCGAGCGCGATGATAATGCGCTCTCTGTGTATTGGAAGGGCGGCTCAACCGAGCTAGGCGCCGGACAGAAACTGGTGTTGGCGCGTCGGCTAACCCAACTTATAGCCGAACATTTTCCGCGACGTCGCTGAGATCTTGTAAGCGAAGTCCAGGTAATTCCCGGCGGAATGGAATGATTTTATGCATAAAATAAAAGTGAAAATTCTGGATGCGCGTATCGGCGAGCAATTCCCCTTGCCCGAATATGCTACCTCGGGCTCAGCCGGGCTGGATTTGCGCGCCTGTCTCAAGGAACCACAAACCTTGAAACCCGGTGACGCAAAGCTGATTCCTTCAGGCATCGCCATCCATATCGAGGATAGTGGTTATGCCGCCATGCTGTTGCCGCGTTCAGGACTGGGTCATAAGCACGGAATCGTGCTCGGTAATCTTGTGGGCCTGATTGATTCGGATTACCAGGGTGAAGTCATGGTGTCCTGCTGGAACCGCGGCCACAACGACTTTACCATCCAGCCCGGGGATCGCATCGCTCAGATGGTGATCGTGCCGGTGGCGCGCGCCAAATTTGAGATCGTGGACGAGTTCGATGAGAGCGTGCGCGGCGCAGGCGGTTTTGGTCATTCCGGCCGCGGTTAAAATTGCAGACTTGTTTTTAATTCAGTCGTTGCGGGGATGATAGCAGAGATGTGCAGATGATTAACTGCCGCCGCCGGAGGAGTTTTGCCCGGTCAGTTGCTGGTAGCGTTTGATATACGCCGTATACCGTTCCTGCATGTCCTGTTTATCTTGTTGCTGCTTTAGTAATAAATTCTGACTGGTGTCTAACTGTGCCTGAGGGTTGTCCAGGTTCTTTTTCAGGGAAGCCGGTAAAAGTT
>JAJYBN010000057.1 GCA_021779005.1 Pseudomonadota bacterium | reverse complement strand
GAGCGCTGCGATGCCGCGTAGACTCCAGTGCAAGTACGCGGGTTCACCGACAGCAACCCCGATGATCACCAGCACCATGCCGCCCACGAACAGCAGCATGCCCGACAACATCAGCGGCGTTACGCTCACACTGTAACTGCGGCCGTAGATCACCCCCATCCCCCAACACACGGTGGACAATAGGATCATCAGTTGAGCGCCGAAGTGCTCGAAGGTGAAATGTTTTCCCGGCAACAGCATCAGGATCGCGCCCACGAAACCGACGCCGAGTCCGGTCTTGGCGCGCACCGATAGTGGATGGCCCCTGGGGCCGAAGGTCCCGAACCACGCCACCCACAGGGCCGAGGTTATGGCGATGAGCGCCGCCTGATTGGACTGCACATAGACTTCCCCCCAGGTCACCAGGCCGTTGCCGAGTGTCACCAGCAGCATCCCCATGACCAGCGCGTGCAGCCACTCGCGTCGGGCGCGTGGCAGTGACTGCCCGCGGGCGATGGCGATAGCCATCAATACCAGGCCTGCGATGGTGTTGCGGATGCCTGACAGCAACCCCGGCGGGATATCCATGACGCCGATGCGGATGCCGAGATAGGTTGAGCCCCAGACGATATACACCACCGCGAAAGCTGCCATGATCCGCAGCCTATGTCGGGTGTCGCTGGTCATGTTGCTCCTGCTGCGGTGTAAAGGCGGCTATTCTACCTGCGCGGACGAAATTCCTGTCGGTGATGATAGGCAGCACCCCGCATCACTTCCATCCAAGTCCCACACATCAATAGTCCGCTGGTGGCGACACTCTAACTTTTGCTCAGGAATTGTCCTGCTCCTGTTCGCGCTGCTCGTCCACCTGTTTCGAGCCCGGCACCATGATGCGGGCCATCAACATGCCAATTTCGTAGAGCAGGTAAATGGGCACCGAGAGTAATGTCATGGACACCACATCCGGTGGTGACAGGATCATACCGACGATGAAGGAACCCACCAAGGCATAGGGACGCATCTTCCTGAGTTTGCCCGGAGTTGTTAGACCCATCCACACTGCCAGGACGATGGCGATCGGAACTTCGAAAGCCACACCGAAGGCAAAAAAGATGGTCAGCACGAAATCCAGGTAGGCGTTGATGTCGGTCATCACTTTGACCCCGGCCGGAGCCACCGAATTCAGAAAAGCGAAGGCCACCGGGAACAGCACAAAGTAGGCGAAGGCCACGCCGCAATAGAACAGCACCACGCTGGATACCAGCAGTGGGAAAAACATGCGGCGTTCGCTCTTGTAGAGAGCCGGCGACATGAAACGCCACGCATGCCACAGCAACACCGGTACGCTCAGGAACAGGGCCAGCATCAGGGTGAGCTTCATGGGCGTCATGAACGGCGAGGTCACGCTGGTGGCGATCATGCTGGAACCCGTCGGCAGCCGCCGGATCATGGGTAAGGCGACGAAATCGAATATCCGGTTCTGGAACGGGAACATGCACAAGAACAGCGTCAGCAACGTCCCAACCCACAGCAGCAGACGCCGGCGCAGCTCCAGCAGGTGCCCGATGAGAGATTTGCTGATCAGCGATTGGTTGGACGGTTCATCCGCCGGTGGAATCATGCTTGGGCGTTTCCTGGGTTTTTTTCACTGCATCCGAAGCAGTTGATTTCGTATCGGCGAACTTGACGGGTTCATTCAGGGTCTGGCGCACATCATTCGCCGCTTTGCGCATTTCCTCGGCGGCCAGTTCATGCTCGATCTGCTCGGTGAGATGCCGCACGACGGCGCGCGCGCGCCCCACCCACAGACCGATAGTGCGCGCCAGCCCTGGCAGACGTTCGGGTCCAAACACCACCAGCGCCAGCACGAATATCAGTGCCAGTTCCCAAAAGCTACCTTCGAACATGTGAATTATTGGGGAGTGTTATCGGAACCAGACTTGGACTTGCCATCTGTGGATTTAGATTCGGCTGATGTTTCGTCGTCACTCTCATGCATGCCTTTCTTGAAGCTGCGCACAGCCTTGCCGATGTCTTCGCCAAGCTTGGGCAGTTTTGCGGTGCCGAATACCAGCACCACTATGATGAGGATCAACAGGATCTTGCCAACACTGAGTTCCATGATTTGCTCCTGCAGCCCCGGGGTTGATGGTTATGACCAGAGCTCGCTTATAAAACACTGCCATTACGGACCGTGTACGCTTATTTTACTCCGATTAAAGTATTTTATATCTCATTGAGAAGACTGATCCGGGTGTGCGTCGGCAAGTTTCTGTGCCTTGGCAAGATCCAGTGTTGGGATGAACAGTATCGCGCCCGCCAGACTGTTACCACCTGCTTTATACAGCCGCTGCAGGTCCTCACTTGAATTCAGGCCATTCGCCAGGATGATCGGTATGGTCAGCGTCTGGGCCAGTGAAAATGCCGCGGTTATCTTGAAGTCATGAGTCTGGCCGAGCTGTTTGTCACAGTAAAGAATGCCGGCCACGCCTTCGCGTTGAAAATGTTCAGCCACTTCGAGTACATCATGGTCCGCCAGTTTCGACCAGCCTTCGGTATTTACCTTGCCATCCCTGGTATCCAACTCCACCAGTATGTGTCCTGGGTACTCTAGGCACAGGTTATTGATGTAATGCGGTGTGCTCGCGGCCTTGGTGCCTAAAATTACATACTCGCTGCCAGCTTCAATGTAACTCTCCACATTGGTATCGCTGAGCATTCCACCACTGACCTGCAGCGGCACACCGGGGCAAGCCTCCACGATGGCATGTATCACGGCAGCATCTGCTTTTCTGCCAGTCTGGATGCTGTCAGTGTCCACGATATGCAGTCGACGCGCACCAGCTATCGCCCAATGTTTGGCTACCGCCACGGGGTCATCCACCAGACTGGTTTGACCGCGGGCATGCACGGCCGTTGCGGACGTACATTTCCCATTCTTGATCTCGATCGCGGGTATCAGCAACATCGCAATGGTCTGGTTTTAGTAGGTGTTATATCTCGTCTGAAGAAGCATGCGGTTGGATGGACGGGCACTTGCATATGAGTGGAAGTACAGGATATCTGGGGCTTATGCAGAACATGAGATTGCATCCGGATTCGTCAATGATGCTGAAGCCAGGTTATGAACATGCCTGTATATTTACGCATGCTTCATATTCACCGACGCTGCAATCCTAATCCAGACTCTGGTCAGGGACAATCCATGGCCCCCTGATCCTATGCATCGGCTGGAACCCTAAGCCAGAAGGTAACCGGCCCATCATTGACCAGCGCTACCTGCATCTCCGCCCCGAACAGGCCACTCTGGGTATCGGCGTGGGCACGTTTAGCCTGATTATAAAAATACGTAAACAACCGGTTGCCCTGCTCGGGCGGCGCGGCTGGTGTGAAACTCGGGCGGTTGCCCTTATGGGTATCCGCTGGCAGCGTGAACTGGGGCACCAGCAGCAGGCTACCGCCTATCTCACGCAGGTCGCGATTCATGCGGCCTGCTGCGTCCGGAAACACCCGATAGGCAAGTATGCGTTCCAGCAGGCGGTCACTGTGCGCTTCGCTGTCGCCACGCTCGATACCGATGAGCACCAATAACCCGCGCCCGATGGCAGCAACCTGTTTTCCGTCTATATCCACCGATGCGCGAGTGACGCGCTGCAACAGGCCAATCATCGGCTTTGGAAACGGTCAGCATAGTCATCGGTGGCTTCTACCAGTGCAGAGCAGATGCCGGGTTCGCTGGCAGCGTGTCCGGCATCCGGAATCAGCCGGAACCGGGCTATTGGCCAGGCTTTGTGCAACTGCCAGGCAGCCGACGCTGGACACACCACATCGTAGCGTCCCTGCACGATTACACCGGGGATATCCCGGATCAAAGGCGCATCACGGATGATCTGGTTGGGTGCCAGGAAACAGTCATGCACGAAATAATGACATTCGATACGCGCAATGGCCATGGCCACATCCGGCTCTGAAAAATGATCAACCACCGACTCGCTGGGCAACAAGGTCGAACAGCGCGCCTCGAACAATGACCAGACTTCAGCGGCTTGGCGGCGTATCTGGGGGTCATCGCTGGTCAGGCGCTTGTAATAGGCGTGCATGAGATCGGTACGTTCGGATTCCGGGATCGGCGCCACGAATTCCTCGAAATGGTCGGGGAATATATGCTGGATGCCGTCCTGGTAGAACCAGTTCAATTCCGCCGCCGTCACCAGAAAAATCCCCCGCAGAATCAGCCCCATGACCCGCTGTGGGTGGGCCTCGGCATATACCAGCGCCAGGGTCGAGCCCCAGGAACCGCCAAATACCAGCCAGCGCTCGATGCCGAGGAGTTCCCGGATACGTTCCATGTCCTCGATCAGTGCCTGGGTAGTATTGTGTGCAAGTTCTGCATGCGGGCGCGAACGGCCGCAACCTCGCTGATCGAACAGCACGATGCGATAGCGCGCCGGATCGAAAAACCGGCGATTGTCCGTGGTGCAGCCTCCGCCCGGACCACCATGGACAAAAATCACCGGCAGACCCTCAGGGTTGCCGCACTCCTCCAGGTAAATCTCATGCGGCGCTTGCACCTGCAGGCTGCGCGTGGCATAGGGTTCGAGCGTTGGGAAGAGTTCGCGTATGGCAGACATAGTTGGTGGTTGTGCCTGGATTTTGCCGTCAGTTACCTGGATACGGCCACGTGTGTAAGAATTTCCCTACAAAGGCTGCCGGTGTCTCCCGACGGTAACGGCACCGGCTCGGTGCCAGAGTAACACTTGCCTACACTGCCAAGGAATGGCGGGACAAGGATGTGACCAGGACCCGGGGCGGGGTACGGATCAGCAAGGATGCTCGCGCCCTTATTAGGTACACTCAATCACCTATGGCCATGGAGGCCTTGACCCGGCGGTACCCCCTTCCGCCGGGTTTTTTATGCCGCCGCCTTTAGAGTATTGTGCTCGCATCTCAAACGCCGGATCCCCGCAACACGAAACTTGAGACGAGCTGGTGCTGGCCTATCCTGCATTCCATCGAATTTCGGCCTGGCTGACAGGCCTTTCCACCACGCTTGCAAGCCTATGCCTATGGGAACGGAAATCATGGCCTGCTTCGAGCGTAGCGGGTGACGTGGATCACAATGCCGACATGGTTGATGACATGGACGAATACGTCACAGTTGCCACGTTTGACAAGACCACTGACGCACATATCGCCATGGGACGGTTGGCCGTCGAGGGCATCCGCGCTCAGTTGTTCGACGACAATATGGTACAGATGGACTGGTTGTATGCCATCGCCCTGGGTGGCATCAAACTGCGCGTCGCTCGTTCGGACGAGATCCTGGCGCGTACCATCCTGGCCACCGATTACTCCCACGACCTGGACGATATGGATGTGGGCAAGCAGGAACTCTGAATGCCAGTACGCGCACCGCGCTATAGTTCCAGTAAGGTCTCGCGTTCCTGGGCAGAGGGTTCGAAACCGCGAGATCCGTAATATTCGAAGATGGCGTTCACCACGTCCTCGGGCTTGTCCACGACCTTGAACAGCTCAAGATCCTGCGCATCGATCATTTTTTCGCCGACCATGGTGGTCTTCAGCCAATCCGCCAATCCTTTCCAGAACATGCTGCCCACCAGCAGGATCGGGATCGGCAGTGTCTTGCCGGTCTGGATGAGGGTGAGGATCTCGCTGAGTTCATCCAAGGTGCCGAATCCACCCGGCAACACCACGTAAGCCGAAGCGTACTTCACGAACATCACTTTGCGCGTGAAGAAATGCCGGAACTTCAGGGAAACATTCTGATACTGGTTGGCGCGCTGCTCGTGGGGCAGCTGGATATTAAGACCGATGCTGGGTGATTTACCCGCGTAAGCGCCCTTGTTGGCAGCCTCCATGAGCCCCGGCCCACCGCCCGTCACTACCGTGAAGCCGGCGTCGGATAAGGCCCGACTGATCTGTTCCGCAAGTGTGTAATACGGATGCCCGGGCTGGCTGCGGGCTGAACCGAAGATGCTAACCGACGGACGGATGGATGCCAGTTGTTCGAACCCTTCCACGAATTCCGCCATCATCCGCAAGACCTTCCAGGATTCGCGGCTGCGGATGGCATCCAGATTTTCCGTTTGCGGATGTAAAGGGTGCGTATCTTCAGTATTCATTGCGTGCTCCGATGACCAACCATACAGCATCGATCTGATCGCATATATGAAACATCTGTCATGTCCGCCTGTGAAATGCTATCGCCAATCACATGGCATGACACGACACCTGGCGATTCCAGCAGTCACCCGCGACATGCGCATCAAACAGGCATGAGGTTGGCGTAAGCCACCACCAGCCATTTGGCGCCCGCGTTGCTGAAATTCACCTGCACGCGTGCATGCGCGCCACTGCCTTCGTAATCCAGCACTGTGCCCTCGCCAAAACTCGGGTGGCGTACCCGCTGGCCGAGGTTCAGACCGACGGGCGCGCCGTAGGCAGTGGCCGCTGTGGTATACGGCCGCGACACCTGCACCCGCGGACGGATTTCCTGCACCAGCTCCGGCGGAATCTCCCGCAGAAAGCGGGATGGCACACCGTAGTTTTCCATGCCATGCAAGCGGCGGCTCTCCGCATAACTGAGATACAGCTCCTGCTTGGCGCGCGTCATGCCCACATAGCACAGCCGCCGTTCCTCCTCGAGCCCCTCCAGATTCTCGCTGGAACGCTCATGCGGGAACAGGCCATCTTCCAGTCCGCAGATGAACACCAGCGGGAACTCCAGACCTTTGGCGGAATGCAGCGTCATGAGCTGTACACAATCCTCCCATGCCTGGGCCTGGCCCTCGCCAGCCTCCAATGCCGCGTGCGCAAGGAATGCCGACAATGGTGACATGCCTTGCAGATCCTCCGGCTCAAATCCGCGTGCCGCGCTCACCAGTTCCTGGAGGTTTTCCACGCGGGCTTCGCCGCGTTCGCCCTTGTCCGCCTGATAATGCTGCACCAGACCACTGGC
>JAJYBN010000056.1 GCA_021779005.1 Pseudomonadota bacterium | reverse complement strand
ACCGCATTCATGCCCAGGCGATGGGCGATGGGCGCATAGATCGCCAAAGTCTCACTGGCGATGCGGCGGCGTTTCGGCGGCGGCATGACGCCCAAGGTGCGCATGTTGTGCAGGCGGTCCGCGAGCTTCACCAGGATGATGCGTATGTCATCCACCATGGCCAGCACCATCTTGCGGAAATTCTCCGCCTGGGCCTGCTCACGACTGGTGAACTTGATCTGGGTAAGCTTGGATACCCCATCCACCAACTGCGCTACTTCCTGGCCGAAGCGCCTGGTCAGTTCTTCTTTTAAGGTGGGGGTATCCTCGATGACATCGTGCAGCAGCGCCGCTTCGATGGTGTGCTGATCCATGTGCAGATCGGCGAGGATGGAGGCGACTGCCACCGGATGGGAGATATACGGTTCGCCGGACACACGCCGCTGACCCTCGTGGGCGCGGGCGCCAAACTCATAAGCTTGGGAAACCTCATCGACTTGGGCTTGCGTCAGGTAGCCGCGCAGCTTGGTCAGCAGTACTTCGATACCCGCCGTACGCTTCCCCAGAACACGATCAAAGATGGAAGCTGGCTGGTTCATGGGAGGTGAACGCGGTTTAGAGCGGATCCTCCGCGTCCATGATCACCACCGGCTGTTGTTCCACCGGTTCTTCGACCACTGGCGGTTCCGCCTGATTGAGGATGGCGGGTCCAACGTTGCCGGCGGCGACCTCGCGCAGCGCCAGCACTGTGGGCTTGTCGTTCTCCCAGGGTAGCGTCGGTTCCACGCCGCGCGCTAACTGACGGGCCCGCTTGGTAGCCACCAAAACCAGCTGGAACAGGTTATCCACGTTTTCGAGACAGTCTTCCACAGTGACGCGCGCCATAGGTACTCCGGATATTAAAAAACCCAAAAAAATCAGTGCCTTTCAGTTTACCTGAGGGCGCCGCGTTACGCCAAGAGCGCCGCCACCAATGGCCGCAGTTCCTTGCGCTCGACTCGGCTGGCCTCCCCCCGACCAGCCAAAATATCTACCAGAGCGGCCAGGGTGCGCTGAAAGTCATCGTTCACGACCACGTAATCGAATTCCTGCCAATGGGAGATATCGGTCACCGCCTCGCGGAAACGTCGCTCTATCTCGGTGGCCGCGTGTCCGGGCCCCATGAGGCGCCGGCGTTCTTCTTCGGCGCGTTTTTGCAGGCGGCGCCTGAGTTCATCAAGCGAAGGCGGCAGTATGAACACACTCACGGCCTCCGGGTTGGCGCGCCGCACCTGCTGAGCGCCCTGCCAGTCGATCTCCAGCAGCAGATCATGGCCCTGGCTCAATTCTGCCTCCACACTTTGGCGCGCGGTGCCATAACAGTTGTCGAATACGCGCGCATGCTCCAGAAACTCGCCGGCAGCAATCATCCGATCGAATTCCGACTGACTGACAAAATGATAATCGTGGCCATGGGCTTCATTCGGGCGCCGCGGCCGGGTGGTATAGGAGATGGAAAAGCGCACATCCGGATGCCGTTCGAGCAGCGCCCGGACCAGACTGGTCTTGCCTGCCCCGGAGGGCGCTGCGATCAGGTACAACCGGCCACGCCGGGGAACGGGTGCATTATTCAATGTTCTGCACCTGTTCGCGCATCTGCTCGATCAGTACTTTCAATTCCACAACCTGTTTGGTGACCGCGGCATCCTGGCACTTGGAGCCAAGTGTATTGGCTTCACGATTGAATTCCTGCATGAGAAAATCCAGGCGTCGCCCCACGGCGTCACCGCCTTTCAGGCTGTTGGCAAACTCGGCCAGATGGCTGTCGAGACGGTCGAGCTCCTCGGTTACGTCGAGCCGCTGCAACAGTAGCACCAATTCCTGCTCCAGACGGTTCGCATCCAAATTGAGTTTCAACTCCTCAAAACGAGCCTGCAGTTTAGTGTGCAACTGTGCACGGATCGCGCCGATATGCTTGCGTATCTCAGCCACGATCGCGCTGATCTGTTGCGCGCGGTCGCTCAGCAGACCGGCGATTCGCCTGCCTTCGCTGACGCGCATGGCCGTCAGCATGACGAGGACCTCGTCCAGCAGTTTCAGGGCATCCGAGCTCACTTGCTGCAGGTCGGGCCGGGATTCCCGGACGACCCCCGGCCAGCGCAGCAGCTCGAGTCCATTGATGGGGGCTGAGTGACTTAACATCCCGTTCACGCGTTCTGCAGCCTCAGCCACTGCCCGCGCACGCTGTTCATCCACCTCCAGCACTGTCTCGATCCCAGCCGCCGCCTCCAAACGCAACTGGCCATCCAGTTTGCCTCGCCGCAACACCCGTGCGATGCGCTCACGGCAATCCGGCTCGAGGGCCCGCAAGTCGTCCGGCAGACGCAGGCTGATATCCAGATAGCGATGATTAACCGTGCGCAGTTCCCAGATGAGGCTACTCGACTTACTTTTAGTTTCGCCACGGGCAAAACCCGTCATGCTAAAGATCATTTAGTAGCACCTTCCATATGGAATGCCGTGGCGGCAAAGCAAAATGGTAAGCTAAATGCCTAGCCAGCCGATAGCCAGCCCATCCAACAGGGTTCTACAGTGAATATCGAAACCGCCCAGGTCTCCCGCCTGGGTAATCGCAGCGAGAATCAGGACCGCGCCCTTGTTGCGACGTCAGGTAACCACACGTTGCTGATTGTAGCGGATGGTATGGGAGGCCATGTCGGCGGTGATCTTGCCGCTGAAGCTGCCGTAGAGACAGTAAAGAGTGCGTTCCAGGAAACAGACGCGATCCTCGAACCCACCGAATTCCTCCGCAGCAGCATTGTCGCTGCACATAGGAAGGTTGTTGCACTGGGCGCAGAACTCGATCCAGATCTTCGTCCACGCACCACCATCACTGCCTGCTTGATCACAGCTGGCATGGTCCGTTGGGTGCACGTCGGCGATAGTCGCGTGTACTTCATACGCGATAGCAAGGTATTGGCACGCACCCGTGATCACAGTGCCGTAGAGATCCTTGCGCAACAAGGTCTGTTAGAGGATAGCGATCTGGCCATGCACCCATTACGGAATTTCGTCGATCAATGCCTGGGCGGTGAACCTGAATTGCCAACAATCGATATATCCAACCCGCATCCACTGCTGGTGGGAGATGTAGTGCTGTTGTGTTCCGACGGATTCTGGGCGCCATTCACGGATATACAACTGGCGCGTGCCATCGGGGAGCAGCTGGAACTACAGGCCAGCCTGGATACCCTGGCCATGGAGGCAGAATTGCGTACCACGCCCATGAGCGACAATATCACCGCCGTAGCTGTACGCTGGACGGGTTGATTAGTGCATATGAAACAATCCATCACACACAAGACGCGTTCGCAGCCTCTATCCAATAAGTTCTTTGTAATTAAATAATTTTGGAGACTTCGTATGCGCAGCCATGGTCGTGCCAATAACCAGTTACGCCCGGTCACTTTTACCCGCAATTACACCCGTCATGCCGAGGGATCCGTGCTGGTCAGCTTCGGTGATACCCGTGTGCTGTGCACCGCGAGCGTGGAAGAAAAGGTGCCTGCCTTCCTGAAAGGCGCTGGCAAAGGCTGGTTGACGGCTGAATACAGCATGCTGCCGCGCGCTACGAATAAGCGCACGGAACGAGAAGCTGCCCGCGGCAGACAGGTGGGGCGCACACTGGAAATCCAGCGCCTCATCGGGCGTGCGTTGCGGGCAGTTGTAGACCTGCAGTCCCTCGGCGAACGTACCCTGATTCTCGATTGTGATGTGCTACAGGCGGATGGCGGCACCCGCACTGCCGCTATCACGGGGGGCTATGTGGCTGTGGTGGATGCGACACGCCTGCTTCGCAAGCAGGGGTTAGTCATAAAGAATCCATTGCGTGGTGCGGTGGCCGCCGTATCAGCCGGTATCGTGAAGGGTGATGCGATTCTGGATCTCGACTATGCCGAAGATTCCCAGGCTGAAACTGACATGAATGTCGTTATGAATGATGCTGGCGCATTTGTGGAAATCCAGGGTACTGCGGAAAGCCAGGCCTTCAACCGTGGCCAGCTTGAGCAGTTGCTCGTGCTTGCCAGCGATGGCATTCGCTCACTGATAGCTGCGCAATCCGAAGCGTTGGCGCAATGACCAAGGTGGTGCTGGCCACCGGTAATGTTGGCAAACTGCACGAATTGCAGACAATGCTCGCGGACAGCGCAATTCAAGTACTACCCCAAAATGCGCTGGGCGTGCATGAAATCGAGGAAAACGGGGCGAGTTTTACGGAAAACGCGCTGCTTAAAGCGCGCAATGCCGCGCGCCAGACTGGTTTGCCAGCGATCGCTGATGATTCAGGGCTTGAAGTGGATGCGCTTGGTGGTGCACCTGGAGTGTATTCGGCCCGCTACGCCGGCGTCGGGGCAAGCGATGCGGATAACCTGGCAAAACTCCTGCAGGAACTGCGCAGCATATCTGCAGATAAACGCACAGCGCGGTTCCGCTGCATCATCGCGTATGTGAATCAAGCCGATGATCCAGGGCCGTTAATCTGCGAGGGCCTTTGGGAGGGTCATATCCTTGACACACCCCGTGGTCGCAACGGTTTTGGTTATGATCCGGTGTTCCTGGTGCCAGGACTCAATAGATCCTCAGCCGAACTTACGCCGTTGGAAAAAAACCGCTTAAGTCATCGTGGCCAGGCATTACGTAAACTGGTCCAACAGCTTGCCAACATGGGCTCTCGATTTTGTTGACACGCATGCTCATCAATCCTCCGCTCTCGCTTTACGTGCACTTACCGTGGTGCGTGCGTAAGTGCCCGTATTGCGATTTCAATTCCCATGCTATCAAGGGTGATTTGCCAGAAGCCGAGTATACGGCCGCGCTGATGCGAGATCTGCAACGGGATCTGCCACGGGTTCATGGACGACAACTACAATCAGTCTTTATTGGCGGCGGCACGCCCAGTTTGTTTAGACCGGAAAGCATCGCGCATATCCTGGAGGAAACGCGACAATGTCTGCCATTGCTAGCAGATGCAGAAATTACACTGGAGGCCAATCCCGGCACCGTGGAACGTGGCCGCTTTGCCGAATATCGGGCTGCGGGCATCACGCGCCTGTCCATCGGTGTACAGAGCTTTAACGCACAGCATTTACAGGTACTGGGTCGCATCCATAGTACCGAGGAGGCCTCAAAAGCTGCTGAAGAAGCCCACGCCGCCGGCCTGGGAAACTTCAACCTGGACCTGATGTATGGATTGCCACAACAAACCCTGGAGCAGGCATTGATGGATGTCAGGCGTGCGATCGCCCTTGCGCCCGCACATCTTTCTCATTATCAACTCACGCTTGAACCCAATACTCTTTTTCACGCGCATCCGCCCACGCTTCCCGATGACGATATGTCTTGGCAAATGCAGCAGGCCTGCCAGGCGCTGCTTCGCAAGCATGGATTCATTCAGTATGAGATATCCGCTTTCGCGCGTAACGGCCGTATGTGCAGCCACAACCTGAACTATTGGCGTTATGGTGATTATCTGGGCATCGGTGCGGGTGCCCACAGTAAATTGAGTGATCTGCAAAATGGCCAAATTGTACGCTTATGGAAAGTGAAGCAACCCGCGGCCTACATGCGAACGGCGGGCACTGTCCAAGGCATAGGCGCCGTCACGGACGTGGCCGAGGCAGACCGGATCTTGGAATTCATGCTTAATCGTTTGCGGCTATTCGAGGGTTTCAGCATCCCTGACTTCGAGTCACTCACGGGTTTACCCTATGTGCGCGTGCAACCCGCGCTGGAGCAGGCTCAATCATTGAAGCTCATGCAACTTATCCAGGGCCGTTGGCAGCCCACCTCAACTGGGCACACCTATCTGAACGATTTATTGCAAAGATTTTTACCTGAACCGGCCGTGTTGCTCCCCCAGAGTCTGCGTCCAACTGTGCGGGCATAAACTCACGCATGGACATTACTCAATGAGTCTGGACGCCAAACGGCTGTAGGCCCGGCTGCAGCTGAATTGTCATCGACTACCCCTGGAAACAATATCCATCATCTGCTCGAATTTGCGCCCACGAACAAGTGGTTATGCACATCTGCTTGGCCGGTACATGAGCCGTGGAACCCTAGAGAGTGTTTCGCAAAAGACTTAACGGATTTTAATGCATGTCTTTGATTTATATGCATATTAACATTTGAATAAGAATTCACCACTTTGAAACAGATCGTATGTGCAAAGGCAATCTGTCCTGCGCATATGATTTAATCCACAGACTTATCCACCGTTTTTGTGAACAACCTGATTTAACCAGCACTGTCAGGGAGTTGAAAGAACTCGGTGAGATGCCATGTAAAATATGCACACTAACCCCTTGCTCACGCACGGTAACAGCATCAGACCGTCCCATAAGACTTGCTGCTCACGCGAGTGCGCGTTATCATGCGCGCCCTTCAAAATGACTGAAGTTCTAGAAAATCGAGGCTCTAATGAAACCCGGCATCCATCCTGAATATAAAGAAATAACCGTTACTTGCAGCTGTGGTAACAGTTTTGCCACGCGTTCAACGTTGGGCCGGGACCTGCATGTGGAAGTTTGCTCAAGTTGCCATCCATTTTTCACCGGCAAACAGAAGATCGTGGATACTGCCGGCCGCGTGGACAAGTTCCGCAAAAAGTACGCTCGCAAATCCGCATAAATTCTCGCCTGGCTCAGCAACGCAAGAAATCCGTCGTCCTGACGATTGTAATTCGCGACTTTTCTTGATGCAGATCAATATCCCAACATCAGAAAAAGGATGTTGGTCTAGTCGCGGTGATATAATGAAAAAACGGAATATATCTCGGTTTACGTGAACCCTGTCGCAAACCATGAACCCGTTACCTTCTCAATATGTCTCAATATCCCAGGGGTCCGACTAGCTACAGTTTCGCCTTATGTGCCTTACTGCGGGCTAATTCGGCGGTAGACTAAGTTGGAGTAGAGATGCCCATTGCTGAACACCCCCTCCACAGATCCGGACGAGCGGTACTACCGCATCCGGCT
>JAJYBN010000055.1 GCA_021779005.1 Pseudomonadota bacterium | reverse complement strand
ACGGCCAGACCGTCAAGCCGAGAGTCGTATCCGCCACACCACCAGGCCTTTTCGACGCCGCGGCGATCGCCGCTGTCAGGCAGTGGTTTGTAGAGCCGCTGGATGGCAAGAACAGTGATGTCCCCACTCAGCAAGTGACCGTCACTGTTAAATTCACACCCCCCGGCGCGTCATCTCAAAAGTAGGCAATCGAAAATATACCGACGCGTATGCGCATGACCCGATTCCGCTGGATCGTTATCGCGCTGATTTTCAGCATCACTGTGATCAATTACATCGACCGCTCCGCCATTTCCTATGCGATCAGTGGAATCGCCCACGATCTCCAGTTTAGCCAGCATGACAAGGATATCTACAGTGGGTTTATCTTGTCGGCATTCAGCATTGGTTACATGCTGACGACATTCTTTGGCGGAATATTCGCCGATCGTCATGGTGCCCGGGTGACGCTTTTCTGGGCAGCGCTGTTGTGGTCCATCGCCAGCGGGCTCACAGGTCTAGCGGTAGGTTTTGTGGTGCTGGCCAGCGTGCGCGTACTGCTGGGTGTGGCTGAAGGGCCCAATTTTCCCGCCATGAACCGCGGCATCGCCGATTGGCTGTCCAGCCGCGAACGTGCCATCGCCCTTTCCAATTCCCTGGTGGCGGTGCCACTGGCGCTCGCCATTGGCGCGCCGATCGCCACCCAGCTCATCATCCATGTGGGCTGGCGCGGCATGTTCATCGTGCTCATGGTACTTGGGCTCGTGTGGCTGCCGTTATGGTTGCTGCTGTTCAGGGACTTTCCCGAACACAGTCGTTTCGTGAACGCAGCAGAACTCCAACACATCCGTGACGGCGAACACGTCGATCGCAGCATTAAAAGCAAAACCCTGCACCATCGCCGCCGTAATATTCCCGGCATGTGGAGATTCCTATTGTCCAACCCGACCTTGCTGGCGAACAACTGGGCGTTTTTTGTATTTGGCTATTTCCTTTTTTTCTTCATGACCTGGCTGCCCACCTATCTAGAAAAAGCTTATCAACTCGATTTGAAACAAATCGGTGTATTCGGGATTCTTCCGTGGCTGGTTGCGGCTATCTTGTTATGGGGCTTCGGCTATCTTTCTGATGCGCTGCTGCGCAGGACCGGCAGCCTGCGAATTGCGCGTTCACACCCCATCTGGATCTCGCAGTTACTGGCCGGGCTGTGCATCCTGCCCGTGATTTTTGTGCATGATTTGACGGTGATGCTGGTGTTTATCTCTCTGGCGGTGGGATTAAGCATGAGCGCCAATGCAGCATTCTATGCCGTCAATGTGGATGTAGCGCGTGAACGCGCCGGCACCGCGCTCGGTGTCATGGACACGTTCTTTGCGATCTCGGGTTTCGCAGCGCCGCTGGTTACAGGCTGGCTCGTGGGTGTGACACGGAATTTCAATGCCGCGTTTTGGCTGATGGCAGTGCTAGCCCTATCCTCGGTAGTGGTTGTGATCCTGTTCCATCATCCAGATCACAGTGGTCGGTTAGAACTGGTTCCCGCAGGCGCTATCGCAAATCCGGTCTATATGAATAAAGGCTTGAAACAATGATGGCTGATTCCATATGCAAAATCATCACATCATTCGCCATAACTATGGCCCGGACATTAACGCAACATCGAAAGTTAGAAATCTCGGGCAGCCGCTTTACTTCGTAATCAGTATATTTCTGGAAAACGGTAAAAGCAGCCTATCCCTGAAATGCGTGCTACTTAAATCTCAAGTTCCATCATCGTGCAACGTAGAATTCCAATCTTAGTGTGTTTATTACTCAGCCTTGGCGTCACTGGTGCCATGCAGGATGCCTATGCCTGCGCCTGTGGCTGCGGCGTATTCAGTGTCGGTACCAGTTCGCTGTTCCCCAGCGGATCAGGTACTACGGCATGGCTGGAATATGACTACATGAACCAGGATGAATACTGGAGCGGTACTTCATCGGCGCCGGCGGCCAACAACCATGACAAGAATATTCGCACTGACTTCTATACTGCGGGCCTGCAGTACATGATCAACCGCGACTGGGGAATCATGGCTGAAGTTCCCTATTGGGACCGGTTATTTGTAACCACCCTGAACAACAACAGTATCAGTGGTTTTCACCATGATGCGCTGGGGGATATCCGTCTGCTCGGCATGTACACCGGTTTTTCCCCACGACATGTCCAGCAGCATCATCTTCGGTCTGAAACTGCCTAGCGATGATTACACCTATCCGAATTTCGACCGGGACACGCCCATCGGCACCGGAAGCACCGACACGATCATTGGCGGCTACCATCAGGGCGGGCTGACAAATGACAATACCTGGAACTGGTTTTGCAGGCCCAGTGGGAGCGCGCATTTGCCACGCGCGGCGGCTACCGGCCCGGTAACGAACTGGATGCCGCCATCGGAATCTATTACAACGGCTGGTCGGTGGGCGCTAACAGCCAGATAGCGCCGCAATTGAAGCTCATCGCTTCTGACCGGTTACATGACAGTGGGGTGCAGGCGGATTCGGACAACAGCGGTTATCAGCGTCTCTTGATAGCACCCGGGATGGAATATGATGTGGACAGCTTGAAGCTGTTCGCGGATGTGGAGCTGCCAATCTATCAGGACGTCAACGGTAATCAATTGGTGGCTTCGCGGCTTTATAAATTCATCCTGTCTTATAGTTACTGAAAAGGGATCCAGCCATGGCACGGTTGTCTTTGTTACTTTGTCTTGGTTTGGCTTTTCTTGCACTCATTGCTAATACACCAGCGATGGCGGCTCCGCAGGTCGGCGAGGGCGCGCCGGCGCTGGTGGTGAACGAGCTGAACGGTTCGGTATTCAATCTCGCGCAGTCACGCGGCCAGGTGGCGGTTATCAACGTCTGGGCCACTTGGTGTGTCCCCTGTCGCGCCGAGATGCTAATGCTCAATAATTTCTACAAGCACTTCCATCCGCAGGGATTGGAGCTGCTGGGTCTGAGCGTTGATAGCACCCACGACGAGAAGGTGGTGCGCAGAGTTATGAAGCAATTTCAGTATCCCGCGGCATTGCTCAAGCACGCTAGCAAAAATGGCTTCGGCCCCCCACGCATCGTGCCCATGACCTATGTATTCGACAAACAGGGCGTATTGCGCGCCCAGCTCTGGGCAGGTGGCATGCCTGTTACCCTGCAGAACCTGGAATCGGTCGTGAAACCGCTGCTTGCCGACAGCGGCAAGAAATAATCCGCGATGACTATATCCTGACGATTACTCGCGCGCGGCAGAGTCGTAGAACTTGGCCACGTCGGTCTTGTATTCTGCCAAGGCCTGAACATTCAGATAGATCATGTGTCCGGACTGGTAATAGCCGTAGCTGATATTTTTCTTGAGCGATGCATCCAGGCCCATGTGATCCAGGTCGTATTCGGTCTCGAAGAATGGCGTAGCGAAATCGAAATAGCCGTTGGCTGAGAACACCTTCAGGTGCGGGTTCTCGGTCATGGCCTGGCGCAGGTTCTCCTCCACGTCCATGAGCGGATATTTCTGGCCACCGATGCGCTGGCCGTTGTCCCAGTCGCGTCCCACTTCGTGGTAGTTCTCTACTTTGTATTCAAGATCTGTTTTGTACTTGAGATCATTGGCGAGGTACCAGTGGAATGCAGCCGTGTAGGCGGGGCCAATGGCAGTACCGGAAGGATCATAATCAGGTGTTTCGCCGGCGGCATCATGGTCGATGCCCAGGAAGCGTGCATCCAGTCGGCCCATGGTGCGCTGATCGCCGCGCAGCAGATCCTTCTCGAATCGATCCGGGGTGATGCGCAGCTTGGCATCCAGGATGTATCGCACAGGCAGGCCTGTAAAGGCGTGTAACTTCTCTGCGATCGCTTGGGTGTCTGCCGCACTCAGGTTGTCGCCCTGGTCCAGAGCGCGTGCGTAATCGCCTAGGGCAAACTGCCGCGCCTGCTGCAGGAACACGGTCAAATCCGTCGGTTGTTGCGGCAATTTGTGGTGATACCAGGCGCTGGCTGCCATGGTCGGCAGGTACAGCTCATAGGGCAGGTCCAGACTAAAGGGCGGGCCGGGGAAATCCACGAAGCCGTTGAGCCAGGAGGACTGCAGAATCACCCCATTGAAAGCCATGCCCTTACCCTGCAGCCAGTCCACCAGTCCTGCGGCACGGGTGGTGCCGTAGGACTCACCCAGCAGGAATTTCGGGGACTGCCAGCGGTTGTTGAGTGTCACGTAACGCTGGATAAATTTGCCAAATGACGCGATGTCCGGGTCGGTGCCATAGAAATCCTTGGGCATGCCCTTGCCTACGATGCGTGAAAAACCAGTGCCGATGGCGTCGATGAATACCAGGTCACTCTTATCCAGCAGCGAGTGTTGATTGGATACCAGCCGATAGGGCGGCGGTGGGGTGGCTTTGGTGTTTGCGGTGTCCACGCGCACCGGCCCGAAGGAGCCCATGTGCAGCCAGATGCTGGAGGAACCCGGGCCACCGTTGAACAGGAAGGTCACGGGACGACGCGACATGTCTCTCACCCCATCCTGGGTATAAGCCACGTAGAAGAAGCTGCCGAGAGCATCACCCTGGTCATTCCGGATGACCAGATTGCCTGCTGTGGCGGAGTACTTGATGGTCTGGCCGTTGATGACAATGCTGTGCTGTGTGACCGAACGGGTCTCTTGGGGCACCGGGAGTTCCGGAGCGCCGGATTTTGCAGGCGCATCGTCAGCATAGGCTGGCATGCACACGGCGTATATCAACAGGACTGGCAGCAATGCTAGAACTTTTTTCATGACGTTACCTTAAACGGGTATTACAAAAACACCCGCGAGGCCGCGGGTGTTTTTGCATACTTGATAGGTTACTGATTGTCAGTGTTGGCGTAGAACTTGGAAAGATCGCTCTTCAGATCCTTCAGCGCCGGTACATGCAGGTAGATCATGTGGCCCGAGGGATAGTAATGGAAACCGATGTTCTTGTAGATGTCAGGCGGCAGCATCAGCTGATCGATGTCGAATTCGGTTTTGAAGAATGGCGTGGCCAGATCGAAATAACCATTGGCCGAGAAAACTTTCAGGTGCGGATTCTGGCGCATGGCTTCACCCAGGTTGGCGGCCACATCCGGCAATGGCGGTTTGAAAAACGAAGGCCGGCCCGGCAGCGCATGCTTCCAGTCCCAGTTGCGGATCACATCGTAGCCGGTCACCGCATAAGGGACGTCGCTGTGGTATTGCAGTTCGTTTTGCAGATACCAGTTCCAGGCCGCAGTGAAGGCCGGGCCGATGGAGGAATCCGAGGGGTCATATTCCGGTGTCTCGGCGGCATCATCCGGATTGATGCCTTCGAAACGCGCATCGTAACGGCCCATGATGCGGTCGTCACCTCGCAATAACTGAGCGCGGAAACGTGTGGGATCCACCCGCAGATTCGCATCCTTCAGGTACTGCTCCGACAGGCCGGTGTATTGCTGCAGTTTCGCGAGCACTTGGTTGTATTCGGCCGCCGGCAGGCTGGAGCCCTGAAACAGGGCATCGGCGTATTCGCCGCGCGCGAACTGGCGCACCTGTTGCAGGAAGGCCTGCAGGTCCGCGGGCTTGTTGGGCAGCTTGTCGTGGTACCAGGCGATGGCAGCGTAGGATGGTAGGTAGGTGATGTAGGCGAGATCCGTGCCGGGGAAGGTGTCGCCGTAGTTGAGTACCGAAGACACCAGTATCACGCCGTTCAGCGCGATACCCTGGTGCTGCAGCCAGTCCGCGAGGTTGGCGGAGCGCGTGGTGCCGTAGCTTTCGCCCAGCAGATATTTGGGGGAATTCCAGCGGTCATAGACCGTGAGGTAACGCTGGATGAACTGGCCGAAAGCTTTCGTGTCCTGGTCCACGCCCCAGAAATCCTTGCCTTCGGCTTTGCCCAAGAGCTTGCTGAAACCGGTGCTCATGGCATCGATGAATACCAGATCGCTCTTGTCCAGCAGCGAATACTGGTTGGGGACCAGGTCATAGGGCGGCGGCGGCGTGGGCGCGGCGTCGGTGGTCACCACGCGCATGGGGCCAAAGGCGCCCATGTGCAGCCAGATGCTGGAGGAACCGGGGCCGCCGTTGTACAGGAAAGTAACCGGGCGGTGTCTGAGATCTTTTACGCCATCTTTGGTATAGGCGACATAGAACAAGCTGGCGGTGGGTTCGCCCTTCTCGTCACGCAGGACCAGGGTGCCGGCGGTGGCGGTGTAGCGGATGGTCTCGCCGTTGATGGCCACGGTGTGCTGGGTGGCGACTTTTTCCTCCCTGGCGGCCGGAGTGGCGCTGGCAGCGGCAGCCGCTGTATTGGCGGCGGGTGCCTTATCCGCTGAAAAGGCAGGGGCGGCCAGCAACAACGCCAGCAAAGGCAGACAGGCAAGCGCAGTCTTCATGATGTTTATTCTCCGCGGGGTATGGACATGTAAATCCCTAGGATCGGGGATTTAGAGTTCGGTTCCTGTGAAGCCCGTCATCCTACTAGTTTCTTATGCCAGGAGGGAGGGTCTGTCCGTGGTGGATATCCTTCGGGATGCCTGAAGCCACCTTAATTAAATAACACTGTATTGCATAGTGTTAACAGGACTTTTCTTGCACAAGCGCCGGAAAAGTTGTAAACCCTATACGTGAATTAGCGTGAAAGCTCAGAGGGCCTCAGGAAGACCCGTACGGAGGTGGAGTATGTAAATCAGGACCATTTTCATAGGATTCGCGACATTGGGCCTCGCGGCCTGTGCCAGTACGCCAAGTGCGCGTTTTGCCAGTAGCGTCAAAGACGCCCAGGCCACCAACCGGCCGCTGGTGATTTACCAGTTCGACACGGCGGCTAATTACATGCGGTTTGAGCACTATCCGTCAAATTATGTATACGGTGTATACGCCGGGCTGAGTTTCATCAATACCGCCCAGGTACCAATTCAGAAAGTGGTGTTCGACATCACGACCGTCAGCCTGGATGGGAAACCCATCACGGGGGACGTGACAGCCGTTGGGGACTTCCTGCCCGGCAACAGTTATAGCGTGGTCAGTAAAGTGCCCCTGTG
>JAJYBN010000054.1 GCA_021779005.1 Pseudomonadota bacterium | reverse complement strand
CAAGCCATTCACCAAGGACGAATTGGTGGAGGCAATACAGCATCATGTACATAAAACTCCGGACCCGGCGCAAGCAGGCGCCGCCAAAGACTGACTCCCAGGAGACTATAGCTGGCGACAGTACTTATCGTTGACGATTCACCCACGGAAGTCCATGTGCTTAAAACATGGCTGGAGAAACACGGATTTGAAACCTTAAGCGCGGAAAGCGGCGAGGAAGGCATTCAGAAAGCGCGTGCTAACAAACCCGATGCCATCATTATGGATGTGGTGATGCCCGGGATGAGCGGATTTCAGGCCACACGCCAGCTTTCCAAGGACCCGGAGACATCCTCGATACCGGTAGTCATCGTGACCACCAAGGATCAGGAGACAGACAAGATCTGGGGAATGCGTCAGGGAGCAGTCGCTTATCTGCCAAAGCCTGTCACCGAGAGGCAGGTGGTAGACAAGATTCGCGAAGTGACGCACGGCTGATATGGCTACCGCGCTTGTTGACCTTCGTAGCCGGCCGTTTGATCTCCTTCAGGAGCTCGAACGACGCAGTCTTATTGCAGCATCTGGCCGCGGCCGCGAGGCCGTGCAGCAGGAAGAATGGGTGGGAGTTGGTTTTCGCGTAGCCAATACCTATCTGGTGGCTGCGCGCGAAGAAGTGCGCGAGGTTCTGCCATATCCTGGTGTCACGAAGTTACCAGGTGCAAAACCATGGCTGCTGGGCCTCGCCAATGTCCGAGGTCAGCTGCTGCCAGTCACGGACCTGAATCTTTTTTTTGGCGGCGCACCAACCGATATCGGCCGAATGGCGCGTGTGCTCATGGTGAACCATCCCGATATCCCGGCAGGGTTACTCGTGGACGAAGTGCGCGGCTTCCGGCGATTCGTGCTTTCAGAACGGGCGGAATCCTTGCCGGAATTAATGCCCGGGATGACGCCATTCATCGCAGGTGCCTATAGTGCTGGCGATGAGACTTGGGGTGTGTTGAGCGTGCCGGCGCTGGTTGAAAACCCATCGTTCTTGGATGCCGCCCGCTGAGTAAACAGCGAGAATCACTGCGGCCAAATTTGAAACAGACTTTTTTAAGGTGACCAAAATGGCTGAGATACAAAAACGTTCTAATAGAGCCTTGTATCTGTTGTTGATACTGGCATTCATGTTGATTGGGCTGGCGATTTGGGATCTGGTTGCTGTGGCAAGCAACTCGACCCGTGACAGCGAATTCCTGTCATTGAACGCCCAACAATCTTTGATTTCCCAGACCCTGGCACGCTCCTCTGAACTGGCTGTTGCTGGCAACGATGATGCATTCAAGGATCTGCGCAAAGCCAGTGATCAATTCGATACGTCCATGAAACTCATGGTCAGTGGTGATCCAAAGACCCTCATGCCGGCAGCTACCGGCGAAATCTTATCTGAATTAAACGTGCTCCAGGGACAATGGGCCCAAGCGCGCACTGCGGCACAGACCATCCTTAGCGCACATGACTCGATTCTGGCGGCCAATCAGGCAGCGGCGGGCATCAACCAAGCCATGCCCGGCCTGATCCAGTCATGGAACAACTTAACCAATCAGCTTGCCAAGAGTGGCACCGGACGAAATGCCGTGGTGTATGCCGCCAAACAAGGCTATTACGGTCAACTCATCCAACGCGATGTGAATTTGCTGGTGACCGGCGGCCACGGCGACACTGCTTTTGTAGCCAAAGAGCTGCCGGACTCCATCCAGAGCTACACACGCATCACCCGCGCCATGTTGGACGGTGACTCGCAACTGGGAATTACCGCCATCACTGATCCGGGTCTTCTGGCTCCCTTGCGAAGCATCAATGAACAATTCAGTAAACTCAATAACAACCTCAATTCCATAGCGCCGCTATTAAATCTGCTGGTAAATGTGCAGACAGCGGATCAGGCAATTCACGCCCTCAGTGACCAGATGTTGACCACCACCCAGGCCATCAACAACAGCTACACGCAGCAAGTTAGCGGCAGCATGTTCCGGCCAATCGTGGCCTATGTGTTGGGAGCCATCGGCCTGTTACTGCTGCTTTTCATCCTCTGGATCTATGTGCTTGGCGGGGATGCCCGCCGTACAGCGAATATGCAGCGCGATCAGAATGAACGTAACCAGCAGGCCATTCTGCGGCTCCTGGATGAGCTCGGTTCTTTGGCCGACGGCGACCTCACTGTCCAGGCAACCGTCAGTGAGGACATCACTGGTGCCATCGCTGACTCCATCAATTACGCCCTCGAGGCATTGCGCGGCTTGGTGCGTACCATCAACGACACCGCAGTGCAGGTGGACGCCGCCGCCCGCCAGACCCAGGCCACGGCCACTCATCTGGCTGAAGCCTCCAAAAACCAGAGCAAGCAGATCAATACTGCATCCACTTCCATCACCCAGATGGCGCATTCCATTGAACAGGTCTCCTTGAATGCCGACCGTTCCTCGAAAGTGGCACAACAATCCGTGGACATCGCCCACAAGGGCGGCGAAGCGGTGCGCCGCACGATTGACGGTATGAACAACATCCGCGAAACCATCCAGGAGACCTCCAAACGCATCAAACGGCTAGGCGAATCGTCACAGGAAATCGGAGACATCGTGGAACTTATCAACGACATCGCCGAGCAAACCAACATCCTGGCCTTGAACGCCGCTATCCAGGCATCTATGGCCGGTGAGGCGGGCCGAGGATTTGCGGTGGTGGCGGACGAAGTGCAGCGCCTGGCGGAACGATCTGCCAACGCTACCCGCCAGATCGAAGCACTGGTGAAGACCATTCAGACCGACACCAATGAAGCAGTTATCTCGATGGAACAATCCACCGCGGGTGTGGTGAGCGGTGCGCAACTAGCCGAAAACGCCGGTACGTCACTGGATGAAATCGAGAAAGTAGCCAACAACATCGCCACTCTGGTGCAGAGCATTTCCAGTTCCGCACGCCAGCAGGCTCAGACCGCAGGCGAGATGACTCGGACCATGAACGTGATTCGCGAGATCACCGCCCAGACGACTGAAGGCACCATGACCACGGCCCAGTCCATCGGAAAGCTCGCGGCACTGGCCACGGAAATGCGTAAGTCGGTATCCGGCTTCAAATTGCCGGGTGGCAGCAACCAGGAAACAATGATCATCGTTCAATCACCGCCGATGCAAGGCGACGTTGCGTGATCACGCATAGATTTTCTACGGTGCAGATATGAGTCAAGTCGCATCCGACTCGTTGCTGTGGATCAAGAATGAACTTGATCACACTTTGGCGCGTGCCCGGCAGGCCCTCGAGGCTTATGTCGAGCATCCAGATGGCGATGAAGCACTTAACCAATGCCTGGAACTGTTGCACCAGGTGCAGGGCACATTGCGTATCGTCGAAGTCTATGGCGCTGCCATGCTCGCCGAAGAAATGGAATCAGTGGTGCGTGGCCTTAAATCCGGCGAACTGCAGCGCAGTGACGCAGCCTTCGAAGTAATCATGCGTGCCATGCTGCAACTCCCGGATTATCTTGAACGGGTCATCGGCGGCCGCCGTGACGTGCCGCTGGCATTACTTTCACTGCTCAACGATTTGCGTGCAGTGCGCAATCAGCCGCTATTGTCCGAGAGTGCCTTGTTTGCCTACAACCTGGCGGGGCGTTCAGCGAGTGTTGTCGGTCGTGCGCCTGCCACCAAGGTGGCGGATATCAGGAGTCTGGCAGGCAGGTTGCGCCCCAAGTTCCAGGTGGCACTGCTCAGCTGGTACAAAGGCGACCATGTGGAGAAACACCTGGCAGTACTGGCTGATACCGCTGAGAAACTCGAGCAGGTTGCCACTACACCTGCGGTGTTTGAGCTCTGGTGGATAGTGGGCGGCATCATCGAGGGTCTGCGAGAGGGCGGCATACAGGCGGATGTGAGTCTTAAGCAACTGCTTGGCCAGGTTGACCGCCAGATCAAACGGCTTGCAGACCAGGGCGAGGTGCAGGTAACGGAAGATCCCGCCAAGGAGCTGGTCAATAACCTGCTTTACTACATCGGTCGCGCCACAACCAGCGGCCAACGCATCGCGGCTATCAAGGAATCCTTCAAACTCGTCGACCTGCTGCCTGAGGCCAGCGAGGTTGAGGATAACCGGGAGAAAATTTCGGGTCCCAACATCAATCTGATGCGTACCGTATCCGGTGCCATTCAAGAAGACATCACGCGCATCAAGGATACCCTCGATATCTTTGTACGTATGGGCAAATCCGATATAGCCGAATTTGCGCCTTTGGACACATTGCTCAAGAAAGTAGCGGATACCCTCAGCGTGCTGGGACTCCCGAAGTTACGCGCCTTACTTGAGACCGAACGCGGACATCTCAAAGAGATTCTCGAGGGTCGGCGCGTCCCGGATGAGGGCGCAACCATGGAGATCGCAAGCGGTATTGTGCGCGTAGAAAGCCAACTTGACGAAGCTATGATGGGGCTGGTTGCACCTGTGGGTAGCGAGCAGGCAGGCAGTGCCACTGGTGGAGAATGGACCGGTCTGCGTGATGTCCAGAATGCCGTAATCCGCGAATCCATTATCAACCTGGCTCGCATCAAGGAAACTATTGTTGATTTCGTGAATGATCCATCCAGTATGGATGGCCTGCAAACCCTGCCTCAGTGTATTGGAGAAATCCAGGCGAGTCTGCGATTCCTGCAGATGGAACGCGTAGTGCTGCTACTGGAAAGCATGCGCCAGTACATCCATAAGCGCCTGCTGGCAGGCACCGCGATGCCCACACAAAATGAACTCGACCGCATGGCGGACGCAATCGTCAGCGTCGAATTTTATCTTGAAGCCATCCAGCAGGGGCGCGGCAACCCGTTATCGATGCTCGACAATGCCGAAGCCTGTGTCGCCAACCTGGGATTTCCTGTCGGCCGGGAATATTCCGACGCGGCAGTCGAAGCCGATGCCGGTAATGCAGCCGTATCCACGGTCGGGCTGGTCTCCTCGGTAGCGGAGGCTGAGAACATAACCATAGAGCCCGCATCCACGATTGCGGTAGAGAATATCGTGCCGTTGGATGCAAGTAAGCCAGCCTTAGTAACCACAGCGTCACCGCAGACAACCCTATCGCCATCCGATTTGCCTTTAGAAGCGCCTGCGAGGCCGACGCAACCCTCGACTGAGGGTCCAGCTGTTGTGCCATTAGGCGAAGTGGATCCTGAAATTCTTGAGATCTTCCTGGAGGAGGCCCAGGAAGAGCTGCGTTCATTACGTGAGAATTTTCCGCGCTGGCGCTCCAATCCAGCCGATCGCGAAGCGCTCACCACGGTGCGGCGTTCTTTGCACACCTTGAAAGGCAGCGGCCGAATGGTTGGGGCGCGTCTTATCGGTGAATTTGCCTGGTCGTTCGAGAACATGTTGAACCGGGTCATAGATCAGACTATCGATCCGACGGATGACATGTTTGCATTAATGGAGCGCGCCATATCAACACTGCCGGAATTGGTTGAACAACTGGAAGTTGGGACCACGCCACGAAGTGATATCCAGCCGCTTATGGAGGCGGCCATCGCATTCAGTCATGGTGAGCAGCCAGCACTGCCCGCGATGATGGCGGATAAGCAAGTTCATGCCACAGATTCTCATCCAGCACCTCGCAAAAGGAGCAAGCGTGTGACCGAGGGTGAAGAATCGCCGGCTACAGCTCCAGGCATGGATTCCCGTCTGCACGCAATCTTTACCCGTGAAGCACAGGGGCATCTTGGAGTGCTGGCCGCGTTCCTTGATCAAGCGCGAAAAAAACCGGATAAACGCGTGCCCGATGAAGAACTGGTGCGCAGCATGCATACCCTGTACGGCAGTGCCTCGATGGCGGGCATTGCCGGTATAGCAATGCTGACCGAACCGGTGCAGCGCTATCTTATGGATCTAAGCGCCCGCGATAATCAAGTCCCTGAAGATATCCTGGCATTACTCGTTGAGGTGCTGGACACTGCACGCAGCATGGTCAAAGCGCTCGACACAGGCCATGACACCGCATTACTGGACGACGCTTTGTTGAAGCGTGTCAGACTCCAATTGCAAATACAATCCGCAGAAGAACGGCAGGTTGAGAGCATCAAACATGCCGTGATTCGACCGGAACAGCCGCTACGCTATGTGCAACTTTCTGATCTTAAGGATTTTGATGCGGATCTGGCGGCGATATTTTTTGAGGAAGCCACCGAACTGCTGGATGCCACCGACGGCACACTTAACCAGTGGACGCGGAAGCGCGATGACCCCCAGCTGGTCATGCAATTGCAGCGCAATCTACACACGCTCAAGGGCGGCGCGCGCATGGCGGGCTTGACTCCGATGGGCGATTTGAGCCATGAGCTGGAAACTGTACTGACTGATGTAGTCGATGGACGCATCGCCGTATCCACGGAAATTATGGCGCTGCTGAATCGTTCGGTAGACCGGTTGCATCGCATGCTGGAACAAAGCCATGCCAGCAAGCCGATCGTGGATGCTGCGGATTTGGTTGCGGACCTGCGTCAGGTGCATGGCCACACCGTGGATGAGGAGTTGGAACCGGAACGACCTGAAGACCGGTTCGAATCA
The DNA here is from genome assembly GCA_021779005.1 of Pseudomonadota bacterium. Lineage (GTDB taxonomy): Bacteria > Pseudomonadota > Gammaproteobacteria > Natronospirales > REEB76 > REEB76. The sequence goes on along the minus strand of JAJYBN010000054.1, from coordinate 577 downwards.
AGACCATCGTCTGTGACACCACCGCCGCTCAGGGAATTACCTACGCAACCACAGGAAGTCGAAGCTGAATCCGAGGCTGAGGCTGAAAGTGAAACAGAAGAAGCCGTAGATGCCGCCGAAGCCGCATTGGGTGGTGTCGCCGAACGCCGCACTGCCTCGCGCATCCAGCACGAGCTGGTACGCGTGCGCGCAGATTTGCTTGAAAACGCACTCAACTATGCCGGCGAAGTAGGTATATACCGTTCACGCCTGGAACAGCAGGTGCATTCCATCAATTTCAACCTAGGGGAATTGGAGCAGACGGTGGTACGTCTGCGTGACCAGTTACGTAAACTCGAGATCGAAACTGAGGCACAGATCCTTCATCAGTTCCAGCAGGAAAGCGGCAAGCTCGATAATCCGGATTTTGATCCGTTGGAGCTGGATCGCTATTCCATGCTGCAACAGCTATCGCGTGCGTTGGGTGAATCTACCAGCGATCTGGTCAGCCTGCAGAGCTTGTTGCTCAACCAGGCGCGTGAAGCAGAGACGCTATTGATGCAGCAGTCGCGCGTCACCACCGAACTTCAGGACGGCC
>JAJYBN010000053.1 GCA_021779005.1 Pseudomonadota bacterium | reverse complement strand
GGCTTGGGTCCAAGATACAGGAACCAGCGGAAGTTGCGAAAAATATCCATGATGTCCTGGCCGCGCGGCACCATCGAGTTGACGCCCCAGAAGAACCGGCGCCAGTCACGCGTTCTGGAGTAGAGGATGAACACCACCACGATATGCACGACGAAGTAGCCAAAGAAGATCGCGGCACAGATGATGTGGACGGTACGCATGATGGGCTCGCCGCCCAGCAGCCAGTAGAGGAGATGCGCCCAGTGCGCGGATGCATACTTGAGTGGCAGTCCGGTCACAGCCAGACCGATGAAACTTACGATCACAAGCACGTGCAACCAGCTCTGGTAGGGGGTGAAGCGGCGGATGTACTTGCCGCTGACCGGTGGTTTGGGCTCGGCTTCATGGGCCCAGCGCTCGACCAGGGAACGCTGCAGCCACAGCACGGTATGCAGCCCGAAGAAGCCGAACACGCCGGCCAGCAACAGCTCCATGAACAGTTTGCTGTAATACACCAAGGCGTTATGTGCCCGGTTGTTAGGCTGCGGATGGGGATCGAACTGCACGAAGTTCGCGTTCGCGTCCTTGTGACAGGCGCTACAGGTGGTGATCAGGTTCGCGGGCGCTATGGTCGACTGCGGATTATCGTGTGGCAGCGGCATGTGCGGGTTGTGGCAGTTCGAGCAGCGCGGCGCATTCGCCACACCCAGGATGGAAGCCTGGCCGTGGTACACATCCAGATAGGCCTTGAAATGGTTCTTGTGGCAGGCGCCGCAGGTTTCTGGGATGGAATTGCGGAACACCACGCTGTCAGGCTTCTGGATTTCGTGGGTGCCATGACAGGTCGCGCAGGTGGGCACACCTTTATTACCCGAAGCATGCATGCCGTTACGCAATTGATGTGCGATGGCGCGATGGCAGCCGCCGCAGTCCACCGGTTGCAGCTGCTGTGTGTGCGGGATGTTGTTGATGTCCGAATGGCAGTCGGTGCAATTGAGCTTGGCATGCACTGAATGTGAGAATGCTTGGGGATCGATCGTCGGGATGCTGCGGGGCGCATGGCAGTCCTCGCAATTCTGGTTGGTCAGGGGATGTGGTGCTGTTCCCGAAGCGACTGTAGCAGCTCCAGGGTTGGCATCAGCTTGGGCCTGGATGGGGCTACAGATGCCGGCCAGAACTAAGCCGGTAATGAGCAGCAGGTAACCCATCGTCGCCTTGGTTAAATTAGCCATACTGCCTCCTATCACACTACTCTGGCTGGATGTATCGTGCAGCCTAGGTATAGCATCCTGATATCATCTTTACACTACATTGCATCTGGCAGTGTATGTGCCACACCCTTGTGGCAGTCGATACAGGTCTTGCCAGTTTTCGCTATATATTCGGGCGAGTGGTGCTTGGCCGCCTCACGGCTCTGTTGATCGAGTGCCATAGCTGCAAAGCTGTGGCATTTACGGCAGGTTACAGAGTCCATATTCTTAAGATCCTTCCATACGACCTCAGCCATACGCAATTTGTTTTTCGCAAATTTCTCCGGCGTGTCGATCCGGCCAGTCAAGTGGGCCCAGACGTCAACCCGGGCATCGAAATGGGCCACCAGGCTGGCTCCCAGCGTCGGGGGCAGATGACAGTCTGCACAGGTGGCGCGGATGCCGAATTGATTCGACCAGTGGGGGCTCTGCTGAAGCTGGTTGAATGGTTCATCCATTTCGAGGCACGAGGTGCAGAATTCCTGTGACTCGGTGAATGTGAGTTGTGGGCGCAGCACGAAGACTACGAAAACAATGCCAACCAAAAAGAAAAGCAACGCGCCCGCGGGTATACCCAGCAGGTACCAACGTTCCGGGGGTCTCCACAACCAGTGCCAGATTCCGCGCCGCGGCGGAGGCGCGGATTCTGAAGGTTCTTTTTTAGACACAATAATCCCCTCTTAAGCCTGCTGATGATTGTGCGCTGATTATTTCTTGCCCTCACTCGCATAATACTGGAGCAGTGCATTGATTTTATCCGGCATCAGTGCTGCGATCTTGGGTTTCATCTTGTCGGGTGCGACTCTTTTTCCGGATACATATTCCTTGAAAGTCTCCTGCAGGTAGGGTGTCCATTGGCCCGCAAGGATGCCGGCATCATCATCAGCCACGCTGCCGCCATTGGTATGACAGAGTTCGCAGTTCTGGGAATGGATCTGTTTGCCGATGGCCGCCAGCTTCGGATCGAAACTCTGGGTGGCCGGTACAAATGCCTGCGATGCCAGGTACTTGTCGATGGCGGTGGAATCCGCTGCCGACAGTTTCTTGGCTATGTCGCACATGTCAGTAGCGGGCTTGGCAGCATCCTTCGGGTATTTGGTCTTGGGGCAGGGCCGCAGGCCTTTTTGATACGCTTGCAGCTCGCCATCCAGATAGAAGGCCGACATGCCAGCGATGATGGGGATATCCTTATTGGGGCTCACACCGTTGGGCCCGTGGCAGGCTTCGCATTCATGGAGTGCTGCCGGGGCCGCGGCTGATGCAGTTCCCGCGGCGATAAAAAACGCGAATACAGCCAGTAATATAAACATGTAATGGCGCATGGCGATCTCCTCTGGAATTCAGGTTCGATCTCTCCCACCCAGGAAACTCCAGGATGGAGCATTTAACGCAGCATAGCCTACTTGAATGGGGCTTCAAATCTTTGATCTAAATCAAGCAGGTGAGTACTGATTTATGTGCTAAAACATTGACCCATGTCAGGCCGATCATTGATCTAAGTCAAAACACTTCTATACGCACCGGTATAGGCTTTTACCAGTCGGTTTCCGGGTGTCCGTGAATTAAAAATGGCGACTGCAGGTTGCATATGAGGAGATCGGTATGCGTAATCTAAGGCTTGGAATGGGGGGCTTCCTTGGTCTGGCAGCCCTGGTATTAATGCTCATGCTTGCAGGATGCAACTCCGGAAGTACCGGTGCGACCGGGGCAACTGGAGCCGTTGGCCCTCCCGGTCCCACGGGAGCCGGCAATACTACGTCCCTCGTCATCACTATCAACGACGTCAAGATCGGTTCGCCTTCGACGGTGGATTTCACCATAACCAACCAGGGGGGTTATGCCTATCCGGGTGTGCCCGTGAGTGCACTCGAGGTCATCATCGCCAAGTTGGTGCCCGGCACCAATGGCGACCCCGACGAGTGGCAGAACTACATCAATAAACAAGTGCAACCCAACGGGATCGGCCCCGGCACCCAGCCTGCGATCCAGCCGACCACCGATTCAGGTGGCACACTGGTTGACCATGGCGACGGCACCTATACCTATACCTTCGGCACCAATATCCAGAACGTCACCCAGCCGGTCGTGGTTACATACGATGCCAGCCTGGTGCATCGGGTGGCCATCAACATCCGTTCGTCCACATTGCCTTCCGCGAACAACGGTATCTATACCTGGATACCGCAGACCGGCGCCACTTCCGGTTTCGATGCCAATGACATCGTGGACACGGCGACCTGCAACGAATGCCACGACCATCTCGCGGTTCACGGCGGTCCCCGGCAGGACGTGCATGAATGCGTACTCTGCCATAACCAGGGCAATACGGACCCGAGCAGCGGCAATAGCCTGGATTTCATCGTCATGATCCACAAGATCCATGACGGTGACAATCTGCCGAGCGTGCTGGCGGGTACCCCGTACGTAATCTATGGCTATAAGAATTCTGTGAATGATTTTTCAGATGTCAAATGGCCGCAAAATATCCAGAATTGCACCAAGTGCCATACGCCCAACGATCCAAATGCACCGGATTCCGGCAACTACGCGTCGGTGCCCGACATGGCGGCCTGCGGTTCCTGCCACGACGATATCGATTTTGCGCAGGGTACGGCCGGCGGTCATCCGGGTGGCGTGATGACTGACAACACCACCTGCAACGTTTGCCACACGGTAAACGATACCGCCAACGCCTGCCCCGGACCCTATCCTTGCAGCGTCGCGCAGTCGCATGTGGTGCCTACAAAAGTTGCGGCACTTAATTTTCAATATAACATTCTTAGTATTACTGGCACCGCGCCCGGCCAGACTCCGGTGATCAAATTCTCGGTCACCAACCCCCTAAATAACAACACGCCGTACAATCTGGCGACTGATCCCGAGTTTTCAGGGTGTGGCGGCGCCTGCCGTCTTTACATCGACATCGCTTGGAATAATACGGATTACACCAATACGGATGCCACAGGAGCACAAGCTGGGAATCCCACGGCACAGGCGCTCAGCTTCAATGCACTAACTGCGACTGCCAACGGCGATGGCACCTACAGCATAACCTCGCCGATACCAATTCCGACCAACGTCACCGGGTCGGGTACCGTAGCCATCGAGGGTCATCCGGCGACGGATTCCACTACCCCTGGCACTTACAATGTGGCCGTGCCGGTTACCAGTGTGACGCAGGCTTTCTCGATCACCGACCCGCTGCCGGTTCCGCACCGCGCGGACGTGGTGCTGGCCAACTGCCAAAAATGCCATGGACAGAACGATGGGCTTTCACTGCATGGTGGCAACCGCACGGATAATCTGACCTTGTGTGAGATGTGTCACAATCCCAATGAGACTGATCTGACCATGCGTCCAGCCGATCCCGATGCCACGCCCAACGGTGTGAATACCGCGGCCGTGGATGGTTTGGAACAACGGCCCATTGACTTCAAATATATGATCCATGCCATCCATGGCGCCGATTTCCGTGCAACCAACAACCCGTCAGACCCATATATTGTCTACGCGTACCAAGACAACCCCACGGATTTCAGTGGTGTTGGGTTTCCGGGGATTCTGGGGGACTGCACCCAGTGCCATTCGTCAACCGGCTATACATTGCCGTTGCCGAGCGGGGTATTGGGCACCACCATTGATACCCACGCGACTGTGAAGACGGCTAATCCTTTCGGCACCAAGAGTTTCTACGGTAACGTGGCCGCCACCGCCGCCTATGACCGGATCACGCCCACGGCTGCGGCCTGCTCGGCCTGCCACAATGACACTCTGGCTACGACGCATATGCAGCAGAATGGCGCGTCTTTCTATATCACCCAGTCCCTCATCAATAATGGGTCGACGACTGAGACTTGCGCCGTGTGCCACGGTTCGGGTGCAATCGCAGATGTCTCGGTGGTGCACCAGATCGGTGGAGGTAACTAATAGTATTGACAGTGGATGCCTAGTCTATAACCTAATAAAGGTAGACGACAAATGCCTGGACACACTGGGGTGCAGAGACAGGAAAAGTGGACATGCTGGCAGCGGTACATTGGACTGATATCCGTATGCGTCGCTGCCTTATTCTTATTTAATACCGGTTGTCAGGCGGCGGATGCACCGCAGGCGGTCACCCAGACGGCACCCATCCCTTATACGCCGCGTGGTGCCGATACCTGTCTGCGCTGCCATGACGATCCCCAGACACTCGCCATATTCAAGACCAAGCATGCGGACAGCGCCGACCCGCACACGCCGTTCGCACACCTGCAGTGCGAGACCTGCCACGGCCCGGGCGGCGATCACGCCGCCCATCTGCATCCCGGTGAATCGCGTATCCCCATCCCCCGGTTTGGCAAACATTCGCCGGCCACGGTCGCCGAGGATAACGCGGTCTGCCTGAGTTGCCATCAGGACAGCCACCGGATCGGCTGGCAGGGTAGTATCCATGAGCGCGAAGGGCTGGCCTGCGTCAGCTGTCATACCATCCACGTGGCCAAAGACCCGGTGCTGGTGAAGGGTCAGCAACCTGCAGTTTGCTATACCTGCCATCAGGCAGTGCGGGCGGATTTCGCCAAGTTCTCAAGACATCCGGTGCCGGATGGCAATCTGGACTGCACCTCCTGCCATGCACCCCACGACTCCCTGAATCCGCATCTATTGGTCGCCAGCACGGTGAACGATACCTGCTACACCTGTCATGCGGAGAAGCGCGGCCCGTTCCTGTGGGAGCATCCGCCGGCGTCCGAGAACTGCAGCCTTTGCCATGTGCCCCACGGTTCCGTGAATCCATCGTTGCTGGTCAGCCGTCCGCCAATGCTGTGCCAGTCCTGCCATTCCCAGGCCGGCCATCCCAGCCTCGCCTTTAACGCCGCAGGCTTGCCTACCGGACAGCCCAACGCATTCCTGCTGGGGGGCAGTTGCCTGAATTGCCATTCACAAGTACATGGCTCGAATGATCCATCCGGTGCAGTGCTGAACCGTTGAGGATACTGGTGACAACTATGCGTAGCACACATCACGCGAGCAGGAGAAATCAGCCATTGTCGGCAGGCCGTTTGTCAGTGGCATTGGCTGCGATTCTCGGCATCGTATGTACCACAGCGGTGTATGCGGATTCCACCAGCAGTGCTGTCAGTGCGGATACCTCGAATTGGCAATGCCGCTTATGTACCTATGCCTACGGCTGGACCGGCAACCTGGACGCCGGACTCACGAATGTCTCATCCAGCAGTTTCAAGTTCGGGGAATACACCGGTCTGGTCAAATCCGGCCTTTATCTGCTGGCGGATGGCGATGCCAGTTACCGCAAACAGGATGGGCACTACTTCGATGTGACCGCAAACAATCTTGGACTTGCCTCGCGTGATATCAGCATCAACGGCGGCCAGCAGGGTCTCTACGAGTTGAGCGCGGAATTCCAGGAGATTCCTCAGTATCTTTCCAACAGCGGGCGTACGCCGTTCCTGGGGCTGGGCTCCGATACCCTGACGCTCCCGGGCAATTGGGCTACGGGCGGTTCGACGGCGCAGATGCCGAACCTGAATCGCGGCCTGCAGAACGTGGACATCGAGAACACCCGCCGCATCGCTTCCTTGGGCATAAAAATCCTGCCGCCCAAGAGCAACTGGCGCTTTTCAGCGCACTTCCAGCGCGATACCCAGGACGGCACCAACGCGCTGGGTGCAAACTTTCTGACCACCAGCAGCACGCTGCCCGCGTATTTCGATTACAGCACCAACCAGGTGCGTGCGACAGCAGATTACACCGCCGATAATTGGCATATCGGTTTCGGGTATTACGGCTCTTTCTTCCAGGATGCCAACGCTTCACTGAACTGGAGCAACCCATTCACGCCACTGACGCCAGGTGCGACCCAGGGACAGATGGCGCAGTCACCGAACAACAGCTTCAATGCCGTGTCCTTCAGCGGTGCGTGGCAGGCA
>JAJYBN010000052.1:5029-7257 GCA_021779005.1 Pseudomonadota bacterium | reverse complement strand
TTTCGGGTTGCGACCCGGCCGCTGGTTTTTGCTCCTCAGGTCGAAATTGCCAAAGCCTGAAAGCTTAACTTGGCGCCCCTGGGACAATGCCAGGCGAACTTCCTCGAAAAAGAGGTCCACCAGCTCTTTCGCCTCCCGCTTGTTGAGCCCCAGTTCCTCAAACAAGGCCTCGGCCATTTCTGCCTTGGTCAGTGCCATGTCAGTCTCTTATTGTTGCACCCAATTTTAGATGCAGCCTATCGATGATTTGGGACATAATCGCATCAGCAGCATCATCCGTTAGGGTGCGCGAAGAGTCTTGTAAAATCAAGCCTAAAGCAATACTTTTTCGACCAGAATCTATGCCAGGTCCACGATATATGTCAAATATGCGTACTTCGCTGATCAGATTATTCGAGCTCTCATTCACGCAAGCCATGAGTGTTGCCGCTGAAACGCTTTCAGGGACTACTACAGCAATATCCCGCCTCACGGCAGGGTAACGCGAAATGGGCTTAAAACCCGGTATACGAACCCTGGAAATCGCATGGAAATCCACTTCAAAAACGACTGTTTTTGAGGGCAGCTCCAATTTCTTTAAAAGCTCGGGATGCAGCTCCCCCAGCCACCCTACACGTTGTTTACCCTGATAGATTGCCGCACTTTTACTAGGGTGCAATGCAGGATGGCTAGCCGGAGCAAAATCGGGATTTGTATGGGCTGTGGAGAATAGTGCCTCAACATCCGATTTCAAATCTTCAAAGGTTACCGGTCGTGTCGGAATGCCCCACTGCTCGGGCTCTATCCCGCCATAGGCCAATCCAGAAATACAACTATTCTCAATGATTTCATTATCTTGCAAAGTATACCTGCGTCCATACTCGAATATTCTGACCCTGCCTTGTTGGCGATTGAGGTTATAACGCAAGGTTTGGATGAGTCCCGGCCATAGCGAGCGGCGTAACCGTGACATGTCAGCTGAAATGGGGTTCTTGAGGTCGATCGCCTTCCCTGACTCAGCCAAAGAATCGTCCAACGCTGGCGCGACGAAACTGTATGTTATGGCCTCCGAATATCCGCGTTGTACCAAGATTTCCCTGAAATGGTGTGCGCTGAGATGGGCTTCGTCTGCCTCACCGGGCTTTACCGCAGCACTTAAGGCGTCAGTCGGGATGTCCTCGAAACCATGGACACGCCCCACTTCCTCGATAAGATCCTCTTCCCGACTGATATCAAATCGATAACTGGGTGGCAAAACCTGCCAGCCAATCGCAATTGTCTTCAGTTTCATGCCCAGCCGACTCAGAATGACCGCAATCTCACGATCAGGGATTGGCAATCCCAGGATTCCAATCAGCCGCTTACGACGTAAAAGTATGGGGCGCTGCTTCAGAAAGGCTTTCGCCGCATGCTTTTCTGTAACCGCACCCGGCTTGCCACCCGCAATGGCTATCAACAAGGCTGTCGCGCGTTCCAGAGCCTGCCGAGGGAGCGCGGGATCTACGCCACGCTCAAAACGGTGTGCCGCCTCACTGGACAAACCATAGCGACGCGCTTTGCCAGCGATAGCTTGGGGTTGAAAGAATGCACTTTCGATGAATATGTCAACGGTGTCATCGGTGACGCCTGAATCCTCACCGCCCATAACGCCAGCCAGCGCTTTTGCCTTCTTATGGTCGGCGATAACCAGTACGTCTTTCGAAAGAGCAATCGTACGTCCATCCAATAAGGTAAGTGATTCGCCCTCCGCTGCCCAACGCACCACAATCCCCCCCTGAAGATTCCGCATATCGAATGCATGCAAGGGCTGACCTAATTCCAACATCACATAGTTTGTGACATCCACCACTGGGTGGATGGGGCGCAAACCAGCCCGTCTCAGCCTTTCGGTGATCCATATTGGGCTGGTGCTAGCCTTTCGAAGCCCTTTTATCACTCGTCCTGCATAGAACGGGCAACCGTCTGTCGCCTTGAGTATGATCGGCAGCTTTGCTGTGCTACGTTTCCTGACCGCAGCAATGCGCGGTCCGTGCATACGCATCCGGTTTAGGGTGGACAGTTCGCGTGCCAGGCCGGCCACGCTCAGGCAATCACCGCGATTAGGTGTCAACTTGATATCCAAAACTTGATCCGGAAATTCCATAAAGGCAGCCAGGGTAGTACCTACCGGTGCATCCGTTGGCAATTCCATCAGGCCTGAAGCATCATCGGATATATTCAGTTCTTTTGCAGAGCACAGCATGCTTTCG
>JAJYBN010000052.1:0-5019 GCA_021779005.1 Pseudomonadota bacterium | reverse complement strand
CGCAGCATTATCGTATTTACTTCGATGCCATTCGGCAGCTTTGCCCCCGGAAGCGCCAGTGGCGCGCGCATCCCAATGCATACATTGGGCGCACCACAAACTACCTGAAGCTTCTTAATGCCGTTGCGTACGCGACAGACTTTGAGCCTATCTGCATGCGGATGCTGATCGACCTTCAATACCTCAGCAACGACCACATTCTCAAATTCCGCTAGGCAGGGGTTAACGGATTCCACTTCCAAGCCCGCCAGTGTCAGTTGTTGGGCTAGCTGCCGTACATCCATCCTTGGATTAATCCACTCACGTAACCAGTGCTCGCTGATTTTCATGTTCGTGCTTGCTATTTAGCGAAACTGCGTCAGAAAACGCAGATCGTTTTCAAAAAACATACGGAGATCATTGACCCCATAGCGCAGCATGGTCAGCCGTTCTACGCCCATGCCAAAGGCATAACCAGTCCAGCGTTCGCTATCGATACCGACGTTCATTAAGACCTGTGGGTGCACCATTCCGCAGCCCAGTACTTCCAGCCAGCCGCTGTTGCCGCATACACGACAACCGGAACCACGGCACATCACGCACTCCACATCCATCTCCGCGGAGGGTTCTGTGAATGGGAAGTATGATGGCCGGAACCGTACATTGAGGTGAGCTTCAAAAAAGGACCGGATAAAATCAACTAGTATGCCCTTTAAGTTTGCCATGCTTACATTTTCATCCACCAGTAAACCTTCAACCTGGTGAAACATCGGTGTATGAGTCAGATCTGAATCGCAACGATACACGCGCCCTGGAGCGATGATGCGCAAAGGTGGTTTACTTTGCTGCATGACACGCACCTGTACCGGCGAGGTATGGGTGCGCAGTAGATTCCCATTCATGAGATAGAAGGTATCCAACATTGCACGTGCTGGATGATCGGGTGTGAAGTTAAGCGCTTCGAAATTATGAAAATCATCTTCGACTTCAGGCCCCTCAGCCACTTTGAAACCCGCAGCTTCGAATATTCTCTCTATACGTACTAGGCTGCGCGAGATGGGATGTATGCTCCCAGGCTGCTGGCCACGGCCAGGCAGGCTCACATCCAACTGTTGCCCGGCTAACTGGCCGGTCAGGTTAGTCTGTTGGATAACTGTTTCACGCGCCTTTATGGCGTCAACGATTTCGCTCTTGATGCGATTTAACTGTTGGCCTGCATCACGCCGTTCATTTTCCGGCATGCTACCGAGCGTCTTCAGTTGTTCGGTTACAAGACCTTTTTTACCAAGGTAGTGGACACGCAATGCGGCTAGCGCCGACAGCGTTTCACTGGCCGCGATGCCAGCGATGGCTTCCTGAATGAGTGCGTCTGCGTGCTTCACTCTATATCCCGTGGATAGGCACCCAAAATAAAGAGGGGAAAGGCAATGCTGCCCTTCCCCTCACTCGCTGACCGTCTGTGTAGCGGGCACATGCCCGTATGTAATTCAGTGCAGACTGGCTTTGGCTTTCTCTACGAGTGCTGAGAATGCAGCCTTATCAAATATGGCAATATCCGCAAGTACTTTACGATCCAGCTCGATCTGTGCTTGTTTAAGGCCATTCATGAAACGGCTGTATGAAAGCCCGTTCAAACGTGCCGCAGCATTGATGCGTGCAACCCACAAAGCGCGGAACTGGCGTTTGCGATCACGCCGGTCACGGAAAGCATATTGACCGGCTTTCATCACTGCCTGCTTCGCGGCTTTTATATTTTTGCGGCGGGCATTGTAGTATCCCTTGGCCTTGCCGAGCGTCTTCTTGTGCTTTGCGCGGCTGGTAACTGAACGTTTAACGCGTGCCATGTTCTATCCTCCTTTTAATTAAGACCAAGGCAACATCTGCTTCACGCGACCGTGGTCTTGTGCGACCACCATGTCACCGCCGCGGAGCTGGCGCTTGCGCTTGGAACTTTTCTTGGTGAGGATGTGGCGCTTGTGTGAATTGCCACGTTTGTATTTACCGCTGGCGGTAGCACGAAAGCGCTTGGCCGCGGCGCGGTTAGTCTTCAACTTCGGCATTTCCATAACTCCTTAAGTCTCGTTTTAATAAGGCTTGGCCCCGCAAGCGCGGCGTTCTTTAAATGTGCCAAGCGGTGAAACAGCGGACTGTTCCACTTTTAGTTTAAGCCCATCTCAGGACTCATTTTCTCTTCGGTGACAACACCATTACGAGTTGCCGGCCTTCGAGTCTGGGGTATTGCTCCACCTGCGCTTGCTCATCGAGGTCGCTCTTGATGCGTTCGATAAGCCCGGTACCTAGTTCCTGATGGAGCATTTCACGGCCGCGGAAACGTACTGTCACCTTGGCCTTATCGCCCTCTGACAGGAAACGTGTCAGATTGCGAATCTTAATCTTGTAGTCGCCCTCATCCGTAGTAGGGCGGAATTTCACTTCCTTGACCTGGATCTGCTTTTGCTTCTTGCGTGCGGTCTGCAGTTTCTTGTTCTGCTCAAAAAGATATTTGCCGTAATCCATTACCCGGCATACCGGTGGTTCTGCTGTTGGTGACACTTCCACGAGATCCACGCCCGCCTCCAGGGCGTATTGGATCGCTTCGCGTGTATTCATGATGCCGATCTGCTGGTCGCTCGGGCCGATGACCCGAACCTTGGGCGCCGTGATCTCCCCGTTGCGCCGGGCGCGCTTTTCAGAACTGATTAGATGATCCTCCAAAAATAAACCTGAACACGCCAGGGTTTGAGCCCATACTGGCGGCGTTCAGGCTGAAACTCCGCGGCTGTGGATATCGGCGGCCAGATGTTGTGCGAAGCCCTCAATAGTAAGGCTTCCCAGATCTTTGCCGTCCAGGGTACGCACTGCCACGGAACCTGTTTCCTGCTCACGGTCTCCCACCACCAAAAGGTAGGGTACGCGCTGCAGCGTGTGTTCGCGGATTTTATAGCCGATCTTCTCGTTTCTCAAGTCCGCATCGACCCGAAGCCCCTGATTTTTCAGGGTTTCAGTCACTTGGTTGGCAAATTCCGCCTGGCGGTCAGTTATCGTCAACACCACCGCCTGAACGGGCGCCAGCCAGGCCGGAAAGCGCCCGGCATGGTGTTCAATCAATATGCCCAGAAAACGCTCCATGGAGCCCACGATGGCCCTATGGAGCATGACAGGCGGCTGTCGCTGGCTATGTTCGTCCACATATTCAGCGCCGAGGCGTCCGGGCATCATGAAATCCACCTGCATGGTGCCGACCTGCCAATCACGGCCAATCGAGTCGCGCATGTGATATTCGATTTTCGGCCCGTAGAATACCCCTTCACCAGGCAATTCCAGCCATTCGACACCGCTCGTGCGCAAGGCTGCGCGGAGTGCCCCCTCGGCGCGATCCCAGGTCTCGTCGGAACCGATGCGTTTCTCTGGCCGCAGCGCGATTTTAATCTGGATGTCTTTGAACCCGAAATCAGCATATACGCCCATGGCTTGGCGGTGAAATGCGTTCACTTCTGACTCGATCTGCTCGGGTGTGCAGAAAATGTGCCCATCGTCCTGGGTAAATGCACGCACGCGCATCAGGCCGTGTAAGGCGCCAGATGGCTCGTTGCGATGACAGACGCCGAACTCGCCATAGCGGATCGGGAGATCGCGGTAACTGTGCAGTCCGATATTGAAGATCTGTATATGGCCGGGGCAATTCATGGGTTTAAGCGCGAATTCGTGCTTTTCCGATTCTGTAAAGAACATATTTTCCCGGTAGTTATCCCAGTGTCCGGACTTTTTCCACAGCGATACGTCAAGAACTTGTGGACCGCGCACCTCCCGGTAGCCCGACGTTCGGTAAACATTGCGCATGTACTGCTCGAGCTGTTGCCAAACCATCCATCCGCGTGGATGCCAGAACACCATGCCGGGCGCCTCTTCCTGCATATGAAACAGGTTGAGTTCACGGCCCAGCCTCCGGTGATCACGTTTCCCAGCCTCTTCAACGCGTGTGAGGTAGGCCTGCAAGGATTTTTTATCAGCCCACGCCGTGCCATAGATGCGCTGCAGCATTTCGTTGTTAGAATCACCGCGCCAGTATGCGCCAGCCACCTTAGTGAGATGAAACGCCCTGAGCCTGCCGGTGCTGGGTACATGTGGGCCACGGCATAGATCGATAAAATCACCCTGTCGATAGAGGGAGATCTCCTGATCGGATGGGATACTTGCGATGATTTCAGCTTTGTATTTTTCGCCCATCTCGCTGAAAAACTTTATAGCTTCATCGCGCAGCATGACAGTACGGCTTACTGGCTGGTCGAGGTCAGCCAGTTCCTGCATGCGCTTCTCAATTCCAGCCAAGTCTTCCTTGGTGAAAGGCCGATTATAGGCAAAGTCATAATAAAAACCGTCTTCGATCACCGGGCCGATTGTGACTTGGGCTTCGGGGAATAACTGCTTCACCGCTTGGGCTAACAGGTGGGCGCCGGAATGCCGGATGATCTCCAAACCCTCTGCATCACGTTCGGTAACGATGCTGAGTTTGCAATCGTGGTCAATTGTATAAGAAAGATCCACGAGTTTTTCATCCAGCTTGCCCGCGAGTGCGGCTTTTGCGAGACCAGGTCCGATACTGGCAGCCACATCAGCTACTGTTACTGGGTGATCGAATTTCTTGTGAGAACCGTCGGGAAGCGTGATTACAGGCATTGTTTATCTCACAGTGGCGGCCGGTACGAGGGGCCGCATGTCGGGTCGAATATTGCATTCCTCATAGAACTGGTAGGCGCGATTGGACTCGAACCAACGACCCCCACCATGTCAAGGTGGTGCTCTAACCAGCTGAGCTACGCGCCTATGCAGCCGCGCACAATACCTGAAGCAAGGGGTGCGGGCAAGGTTTTATCCGGTTTTGACATCCGGAAGACCCAAATCTGCTGCCTGGATACGTCGTATTTCATCGCGCAGTTGAGCGGCCTGTTCGAACTCCAGATTCCGGGCATGTGTGTGCATCTGCTGTTCCAGCTTCTTGATGTGCCGGAGACGCTTCTGCGGTGACATCGATTCATACCT